>NHFK01000034.1 GCA_002171375.1 Alphaproteobacteria bacterium TMED109 | reverse complement strand
CCAGTACATAAGGCTTTAAACGTCTTCCTCGTGTTCCCTTAATCTAGGCATTAATTCTACAAGATTACATGGTCTATGCCTNTAGTCTAATTGATGAACTAAAATATCATCCCATGCATCTTTACAGGCCCCAACAGAACCAGGTAATGAAAATAAATAGGTCCCTTTAGTTACACCTGCCATAGCCCTTGATTGAATTGTAGACGTAGCTATCTTTTTATAACTTAACCACCTAAATAATTCTCCAAAACCAGGTATTTCTTTTTCAAGTATCTCATTAAATACCTCAGGTGTTAAATCTCTTCCAGTTATACCAGTTCCACCTGTAGTTATTACCGCATCAATATTTACGTTATCAATTAGCTTATTCAAAATTGTTTTGATTTGAACTACATCATCCTTAACAATAAATCTATCAAAAACTTTATGTCCTGCTTTTACAATTCTGTCTTGTAAAGTATCTCCAGATTTATCATTTTCTAAAGTCCGTGTATCTGATACCGTTAATAATGCAATATTAACTGGTTTAAAATCTCTATTTTGATCTATACCTAACATGCTCCTCCAATTAAAAACTTAAATTTTTATATTTTGGCCATAAATTATTAGCTAAGTCTTTTCTACTTAACTTGGGNTGTTGCAACTTATCTCTATATATCCACATATTTTTTANNACCTTCTTAACAAACCATCTTGTTTCATAACTTGGTATACTTTCAATATATAACAAAGGATCAGAATATATTTTAATTTGTTCATTCCANTTTTTATATCNTGTAGGCCCTGCATTCCANGACATTAAAAGTGGTACTAATGAATCAGAAATATTTTCCTGGTCCATTAGTCTTANTAATAATTTCTGACCTATTAAAATATTATACTCTAAATCATATAATTTCCATAAATTTGANCCTCTNATTGAACGATCTCTCATAACAGTCCTAGCCGTACTTGGCATTAATTGTAATAAACCTCTAGCACTCCTTGGACTTTTAGCTTTTAAATAAAAGCTAGATTCTTTTCTCATTAAAGACCATAGAAGCACTTCATCTATTTTTTTATCTTGGTTATTAATCCATTGAGGAGAAGGATATAAAGCTAAATAACTTAAATCACCTTTTTGAAATAATTTATCACCTAATCTAAGTTGAACTGCCGGCAAATTTAAATAATTGGTTAATTCTAATAACTCATATATTTTATCATTTCCTAAAACACCATAAACAAATCTAATTTCTTGATCAGCTTCTCCATATCTACCTATAGTTGATAAAGCTAAAGCCCTTTTTACATGTTCGTTATTTAAGATGTCTAATTTAAAAAAACTACCTGGTTTTTTTACTTCCCATATAATATTTTCTTTATAGCCTAAATATTCAATTGCTAATTGCCCATAAAAACTATTTACCTGTTGAGCGGCAATAGTAAAATTATTTTTTGCCTCTAATTCATTATTAAATTCTAAATAAATCTTAGCAGCCCAGTAAGCNCCTGCANACTTTAACCAAATATTTTTTTTAATTTTAGTTAACNGAATAAAATGTTTGAGAGCTACCTCTTTTTTNTTTAATCTATATGATGCTAATCCAGCTCTCCAGTATAATTTAGGATTATCAATACCAGAACGACTTGCAGCATTAATTGCAATTTTCATAGATACTTTATCTTTACCAACTGCATAATAACCTGCTGAAATAATTGATTTTAGGTCATCTTCTATGTAGTTAGGTAAAGTAATTTTATTTAAATCTCTTAAAGCTTGAGTGGGTCTACCTCTCTTAACAAGACTTTTAATATTTTTNTAAANAGCATTATACTTTTTTGGTATATTAAAATTTTCTAANGGGGTAATGCTTTTAAAATCTCTACCTGATCCTGCCAATCTATTCAATTTTTCAGGTTTTTTTAAGGATTTTGTATTTTTTGGCTTTCTTCTATCAGCTAATTTCCATATTTTATCTGACATTGGATGATCAGAATATAAAATCAACCAATCTTTTAATTCTTTATATTTNGATCTATATTTCGTAGGNTGCATAAGTTTTTGNTATTTGACATGACCTAACAATATTTTATTATCTAATTGCTCTATTATATCTTCAGCTTCTTCCCATTTCCCTAATTTTTGCAAAGAAAATATTTTTTTATATTTCTCTATATCTGTATCATTTAAAAGAATTTTTTCATCAGATTTTTTAGCTACTTCTTGCAGTAAGGGATAAAAATACTTACTTTCTTTATTAGAAATATTTTTAGCTAAGCAATTAGTATTTATAGNGATTAAAAATAATAGAGTAAATATAACTAAATAATTTTTTTTANTAAATATAGAACTAGAAATTAAAAACACTACTTCACCAGATTCGTTATGAAATTAAAATAATAAATTATGCATCAATACTACATTGACATAAAAAAATACAACTTAAATCAAGTAAATTTACTTCTTACTTCTTTAAGGTCTTTCCAAGTTTCTTTTTTACTTTCTGGATGAGCAAGAATATATCTNGGATGAAACATAGAAATACCAAGAACTGGNTCTAAATTATCATCTATATTAATATCATACCANTGTCCCCGGCTTTTAAATATGCTATCTTCATTATTTGTAAGAAGCCTAGTAGCTTCAGCGCCAAACATAATAATTATTTTAGGNTCAACAATTAAAATTTGTTTTTTTATTATTTCTAATTCTAAATCCAAATTTGTATCTATTTTTTTAGGATTACAACGAAGATTTGTGTAATAAGTATTTCTCTTATCAAAACCTATGGCTTTTAACATAGCNTCTAATAATTTTTCTAACTCGCCATGGAAAGGTCTNCNATTTTTAACCNTAATATCATCAGGTTTATCTCCAATAACCATAAGATCTGCTTTTGTAGAACCTTCATAAAAAACAGCATTAGAATCCGAAATAAAGTTTTTTGATAATAAAAACTTTTTTAATAACTCAATATTATCAATATTTTGAAGATTAATATTCTCAGAAATTACTTTATCAGATGGTTCATCATTTACATCTAGAGGTATAGATATTAAACCGTGAAAGCTTCTTTTATTAACATTTAATGATTCATCACAGCCCATATCATATAACCATTTTATAGCTTCGCTATATACTGAATTATCTGTATTATTAGGCATTTAAATAAAAATTAAATCGACCCATAAGGAATAGGTCTACCTTGATTGTCTTTTATTAATTTACCTGCCTCATCTTGAGCTGCAATATAATTGCCGTGCCCTAACCATGATCCAATATATTTGACTGGTTTAGCAACCTTACCATTAAAAGTTTTATCCTTTTGTTTTTCGCCTCTAGCAGCAGGATTATTTTTTGTAATAGCCAATGTATTTTCCTTTATACTATTTAAAAAAAATTATNATTTAGTNCTCTTTTATAAAAGTCTGTATAATCAATAAATTAAAATAATACAATCCATAATATATATATTTTAGTATATTTAATTGTATATTTAATGGGAGGAGTTTTATTATGCTTTTAAAAAAAATCATAAGTACATTAGCATTTATTATTTTTAGCGGACAAGTATACGCTGATAATTGGCGCCCTAACCAAGTTGGAGCATTCTTAAGTAGTAAAATTGCTCGTTCAATTACAGATATTGAAAATTCTGCTTACTTTGCAGAGTATTCCTATAATCGTAATCCTGATTCTTTTGCTTTAGGAGCTATTGCATTGGAAGCTTTAATAGCTAACGGACAAATTACAGAAGCTCTTCCTATTGGATTAAAAGTTTCTAAAGATATGCCAGAGATAACTTTAGCCCAATACCTTAGTCTAATAGATCATCTNAATTCTAATGCTAATGATAAAGTACTTGAAACATTGTTAAAAGTTTCTCCAAATGGAATAGATAATTTTATACTTCCTATTTTACAAACATGGGCCGCTGCAGCTACAAATAAAGAATCGGGAGGTATTGAAATTATGCGAGCCCAAGCAAATAGAGGNGTTTTGGAACCTTTATATGACTATCATATAGCACTAATTTATGAGTTTAAGGGGGATATAGAAAATGCTTATTTATTCTATAAAAATATAATAAATAGATCTAATAATGCCAATGCTCATGTTTATTCTAGAGCTGCAATATTCTTTGCTAATAATAATTATACTGAACTATATAANNAAACTCTAATTAAATTAGAAANNATAGATCCATACAGTAATGAACTATTTATTCTTAAAAATAATAATTCATNTTCCANAAAAAATAATNTAAGTAATATNAGAGANGGTATATCAGAAGTATTTNTAAATAGTGCAGAAATNTTATTTAATGAAGGACTTGATAGACAAGCTTTNATTTATGCTCAAATTTCCTCATATTTAGCACCNAATTCAGATAGTTCATATTACTTATTAGGTAGGATTTTCAAATCTATTAATAATAATGAAAGAGCTTTAGAATATTTTAAAAAAGTTAATGAATACTCATTAGTGACTCATGATGCTAATATTGCTTACGCTGAAACTATATATGATTTAAAGGGTTTAGATAGTTCTACTCAATTTTTAAATAATATTAAGAATTCTTTTCCAGATAATATAAATTATTTAAGAACTATGGCAGAATTATTTTACAAAGCAGACAATTTTAAAAAATCTATTGAATATTATGATTTAATCTTTAAAAAAATTGAAAAAATTGAATTTAAACACTGGCCACTATTCTATTCTAGCGGTATCGCATTAGAAAGAGGAAAAAATTGGGAACGTGCTGAAAAACAATTTTTAACTGCATTACAATTTGTTCCCAATAATCCTCAGGTTTTAAATTATTTAGGTTATTCATGGATAGATAAAGGTATTAATATTAATGAAGCTCTAGAAATGATAGTTAATGCTGCTGAACAAAGACCAGATGATGGTTATATTATAGATAGCTTAGGTTGGGCATATTATCAAATTGGTAAGTATGAAGATGCCGTTATAAATCTAGAAAAAGCTGTTGAATTAGTTAGTGACTCTGTAATTATAGATCATCTAGGAGATGCTTTATTTTTCTCAGGAAGAAAAATAGAAGCTGTATTTCAGTGGAAAAGAGCACTTGAATTCAATGCTAGTGATGAGTTAAAAAATATTTTAAATAATAAAATTAATGGAGATAGCTTGCCTAAACCAGGAGTAAATGCAGTCTCTAAACCAATCTAATATAATGCATAATAAAATCGAAAAAGCTTATGCAAAAATTAATCTTAATCTATGTATTATAAATAAAAGAAAAGATAATTATCATAATTTATATTCTGATATTATTTTTGTAAATATATATGATACGATTACTATTAAAGCTAAAAGTACTAAAAATAATAAAATAAGTTTAATTATTAATGGGATATTCAAAAATACTCTAAATACAGACATTAAAGAAAATATTGTTTATAAAGCTGCCCACTATTTTATGAAAAAATATAAAATTAATAATGATTTGGTTATTATTTTAAATAAATCTTTACCTATTGCATCAGGTATAGGAGGAGGATCTGCTGATGCAGCAGCTACTCTAAGAAAATTAACAGAAATTTTTCATATAAGTAAAAAAACATTTAATAATATATTTTTAAAAAAAATATCTAAAAAATTAGGAGCAGATATTCCTTCTTGTATATTCTCTTCTCCTCAAACTGTAAAAGGTATAGGAGAAAAAATATATTCCCTTCCTATAAGTTTAAAAAAAATACTTCGAAACAACCAATATATTATTTTAATAAACCCAAATGCTTCTATATCTACTGAATTAGTATTTAGTAAGTGGAAAATAATACCTCCACTTACAAATATTGTTACTTCTAATAAATATTATCCAAAAATAGGTATCAATAATTTAAAGCCTATTGCAGAAAATATAGAACCATCAATTATTTTAATACAAAAATTTTTATCATCACATAGTGATATAAAATTCTTTGGTATGTCAGGAAGCGGCGCCACTTGTTTTGGTATTTTTAATAATAAAAAACATGCAATAAAAGCTAAACATTACATCAAAAAAATTAGGCCTAAATGGTGGATAGAATTTTCTACTATAAATATTTAAAATAAATCTGTTAAATTATTTGGCAGATCAATATTATTTCTTCTAGCGCATTGAAATACAGTATTCATTAAAAGACAAGATATAGTCATTGGTCCAACACCTCCAGGAACAGGACTTAAATAAGAAGCTATTTCTTTAACTTCGTTAAAATTAACATCGCCCACTAACTTATTTTTACCATCTAAAATTATCCTATTAATTCCTACATCTATAACTATGGCACCTTTTTTTACCCACTCAGCTTTTACAAAATTTGCTATTCCTACAGCGGCTATAATGATATCAGCTTCTTTAACTATTTCAGAGATATTATTAGTCTTTGAATGAACTATGGTTATGGTGCAGTCTTCGTTTAATAATAATTGTGCCATTGGCTTGCCTACAATATTACTTCTACCAATAATTACAGCATTTTTTCCTCTTAATTCTGTTTTAATACTCCTTAACATAATTAAACATCCTAATGGTGTACAAGGTATGACACCTTCTCTACTTAAATAGATTTTACCTGCATTAAGTAAATTAAAACCATCTACATCTTTACTCGGGTCAATAGAATCTAAAACTAAATCTGAGTTTATATGCCTAGGCAAAGGCAATTGTACTAGTATGCCATCTACAGAATCATTCAAGTTTAATTCATTTATAAGTTTCAAAAGATTTTTTTCTTCTATATATTCTGGCAATGTATGTTGAAAAGATTTTATACCTACTTCTTTTGCAGATTTACCTTTATTTTTTACATATATAGAACTAGCAGCATCATCACCAACAATTATTGTAGCTAAACCAGGATAAATTTGTTTTTTTATTAATTGAGAAACAGCAAGCTTAACTTGTTCTTTGACTTTACTAGATAATTGTTTTCCATCTATTATATTTGCTGTCATAATAATATTGTTTAAACATTTAATATATTATCTGTCAATTAGATGAGGGTAAATTGAAATAAATTTATAGTTATTCTTGCCTAATTGCCATTCTAACGCTAAATATTCTATTCATAGAGTGAAAAAACATATTGGGGCGTGGCCAAGCGGTAAGGCACCGGTTTTTGGTATCGGCATCCCTGGTTCGAATCCAGGCGCCCCAGCCATAAAAAACACATATTAACTTTTTTTGTTATCTATATTTTTAAAAATAATATAATATTATTGATAAATTTTAATGTTAACTAAAGAGAAGTTATTTGGACGGAAATTCTTCAAAAGTTGAAAATAAAAATATTGAAGAAAATTGGTCAACAACTGTAAGATTTGCAGGAGATTCTGGCGATGGCATGCAACTTACAGGTGGCAGATTAACTTTTGAAGCTGCAATTTCAGGTATGGGTTTAGCTACTTTTCCTGATTATCCTGCCGAAATAAGAGCACCAGCTGGTACTACTTTCGGAGTATCGTCATTTCAAGTGAGGTTTGGAAAAGGTCTAATTGCAAGTTCTGGAGACCATGCTGATATATTAGTTGCAATGAATCCCGCAGCTTTAAAGGTAAATATCAAAGAAGTTTTACCTGGAGGATTAGTAATTTTAGATAGTAGTAGTTTTAACGATAGAGGTATTAAGAAAGCTGGTTATGAAGAAAACCCAATGGAAAACGGATCATTATCAGGTCTACAAATTATCTCTGCTGATATATCTAATCTAACTGTAGAGGCAGTAAAAGAATTTGGTTTAGGAAATAAAGATGGCCTAAGATGCAGAAACATGTGGACACTAGGTTTAATTCTATGGTTATTTTCTAAAAATATTCATGAGACCGTTACTTGGTTAGAAAATAAATTTGGTAAAGAAAATATTTTAACTAAAGCAAATATAGCTGCACTAAATGCTGGTCATAAATACGCAGAGAATACTGAAATTTCAAGCGATATAATAAGAAAAGTTGTACCAAAAGTTAAGCCTGCCAAAGGTAAGTGGAGAGCAATTACAGGAGCAGAGTCTCTAGCTTTTGGATTAGCTACTGGAGCTAAAAAAGCAAAATTAAACATGACCTTATGTTCCTATCCCATTACTCCAGCATCACCAATTATGCATTATTTAGCTAGTTATAAATTAAAAGGAATAGGAATATATCAAGCAGAAGATGAAATAGCTGCCTGCTGTTCTGCAATAGGTGTTTCTTATGCAGGTGGGTTAGGAGTTACTTCCAGTTCTGGGCCAGGAATATCTCTAAAAACTGAAGCTATAGGATTAGCAATTTCAGTAGAATTACCTTTAATAATAATAAATAGTCAAAGAGCAGGGCCATCTACTGGTCTTCCTACTAGAGCTGAGCAATCTGATCTTATGCAAGCTATATATGGTAGGCATGGTGAAGCTCCATTAGTAGTTTTGGCACCTAAAAGTCCCTCACACTGTTTTGAAATAGCGCAAGTTGCCGTTCATATTGCTATAAAATATATGACTCCAGTTATGATATTATCAGACGCTTACCTTGCAAGTGCGTCTGAACCTTGGTTAATTCCAGATATCTCTAAAATTAAAGAAAATCCGGTATCTTTTGCAGAATATGAAGAAAATTTTATGCCATTTAAAAGAGACTCTGTTACACTTGCAAGAAAATGGGTTAAACCTGGTACTAAAGGCATGGAACACAGAATAGGTGGACTAGAAAAAGATTCTAGTTCTGGTAACATAAGTTATGACCCTGAAAACCATCAAGAAATGACAAACTTAAGAACTAAAAAAATTAAAAATATTCAAAATGAATTGAATGAAATAAATATAACTGGACTAGAAAATGGTGATTTACTAGTTATTGGTTGGGGTTCAACTAATGGTCCCATTTCTGAAGCTCAAGAACAACTTTCAAATAAAGGATATAAGATTTCTCATGTTCACGTTTCATGTTTGTGGCCGATTTCAGAACGTTTAAAAAGTTTAGCATCACAATTTAAATCAATTATTGTTGTAGAAATGAATGACGGCCAATTATTTAATCTACTTAAAGCAGAAAGTATTCAAAAACTGCAATCTTTAACTCAAGTCTCTGGAAAACCTATAAGAGTATCTTACTTATTAGAAAAGTTTCAAAAAATTATAAAAAATGGAAAATAATATGGGCATTAATGAAAAACCTTTACAATTGAAACCGGCCGATTATGCATCCGATCAAGAGGTTAGATGGTGCCCAGGATGCGGCGACTATGCAATTTTAAACGCTGTTAAAAAAACTTTAGCTGATAAACAAGCTAAAACNGAAAAAACTGTTTTTGTTTCAGGAATTGGATGTTCNTCTAGATTACCTTATTATATGGCAACATACGGTTTTCATACTATTCATGGAAGAGCNCCAGCATTTGCTACTGGTATTAAACTTACTAATCCCGAATTAGATGTATGGATAATAACTGGAGATGGTGATTCCTTATCTATTGGAGGTAATCATTTTATTCATTTATTAAGAAGAAACTTAAACTGCCAAATACTATTATTTAATAATGAGATTTATGGATTAACTAAAGGTCAAGCCTCTCCTGCATCTAGAACAGGTACAATATCTCCTTCTACTCCTGAAGGTTCATTAGAATCTCCTATTTCAGCTTGTGAATTAGCACTGAGTGCGGGAGCAACATTTATTGCAAGAGGCGTTGATACAGCAATTAAACAACTCGTTCCAACTTTAAGTAAAGCTCAAGAACATATTGGTACATCCTTGGTTGAAATATACCAAAATTGTATAGTATATAATGACGATGTTTTTAAATCATTTACAGATAAATCAGTAGCAATAGAAAAACAGATACATTTAGAAAATGGCAAACCAATGTTATTTGGGGAAAATAATATGAAAGGACTTGCTATTAATGAAGACTATTCCGCCCTAGAAATTGTAGATTTAGAAAAAAATGCAGAAGAAATTTCAAGAGTTCTTATTCACAATTACAAAAATAAAACTATAGCTAATCTCCTAACCCAGATGGATCAAAATTTAATGCCCGTTGCACTTGGTGTGATATACTGTATTGACAAACCTACTCTAGATAGCCATTACTCAGAAAAAGTAAATAATTATAATAATGACATAAGTAAAATAATGGAAAAGGGTCAAACCTGGACTATATAATTANTGCAAAGTTAATTTACAAACTAAGGATGAATTTATGATAAAAGTGTTATTAATACTATTATACTTATTTAGTGTGAATATAAATATTACTGCTCATGCTGGAGAANCTATAAAAAAAGAAGATATAGTTTCTATCTTTAAAAGATCTATGAGTCATTGGAAAATAAACTATGATACCCTTGATGAAAATAAATCTGGTGCAGCTTGCATACCATGGGAAACAATAGATAAAACTTATATTAAGGAAGGTATTTTCACAGCTCTAGGTTATGGTTTTAACTTATATGGTATTAAAATTGCTAAAAAAGCTGCTCTAGAAGGGTGTGAAAGAATGAGAAGGGCAAATAAAATTGAGAACACGTGTAAATGTGAAATGGTCTTATATAATAATGATATTTTGGTAGAATATGAAAATGAATAAGAAAATTGAAAATAGCTTAAATTTATTACTTGATACAGCAAAAACATTAGGAGCTGAATGTACAACTGTAATAGCTAATGAGAATACTTCAGTGAATGTTGCTGCAAGATTAGGAAAATTAGAAAATGTNGAAAGAAACGAGTCTAGCAGTATAGGCCTTGAAATAATTGATCATAAGAGAAAGGTTTCTCTTTCTAGTACTAATTTAAATGAAGACTCTCTTANAGAATTGGCTAATAATGCAATGAATATGGTAAAATCTATTCCNGTAGATGAGTATTGTGGATTAGCTGATAAAGAAATGCTCTATAATGGTAATTTGGATTTGAATCTAGTNGATAATTATGTNCCAGAAAATAATNATTTACTTGATAACTCGATAGAAGCTGAAGAAAGTGCATTAAATATTAATGGGATTACAAATTCAGAAGGTGCTTCATCATCTTATTCAAAAAATAAATTTTATCTCGCAACTTCTGAAGGTTTTTTTAATACTAGTGATAAAACAAATTACTCTACAGGAATATCTGTAATTGCTGGTCAAGGTACGAAAATGGAAAGAGACTATGAATATCAGTCTAAAGTTCATCACTCAGATTTAGATACTCCAATACAAATTGGAGAAAAAGCNGCTGAAAGAGCAATATCTAGATTAAATCCAAAAAAAGTTAAAAGTAATTCAGTACCAGTAATATTTGACCCACGAGTTTCGGGCAGTCTTTTATCACTGTTTATAGGAGGTATATCAGGGCAAGCAATTGCAAGAGGCACCTCTTTTTTGAAAGATAAAATGAATNAAGATATTTTCAAAAATACTATTCAAATTATTGATGAACCCCATATTCAAAAAGGTGCNAGNTCTCGTACATTTGATGGAGAGGGAGTTGCTACTCAAAAAATTAGCTTAATAGAAAATGGAANGTTAAAATCTTGGTTGCTTGATTCTCAATACGCTAGACAATTAAATTTAAAGACTACAGGACATTATAGTGGTGTATCCAATTTATATATGTCACCNGGNAANANANCAAANNTAGAGTTAATANANTCTATNNANNAAGGTTTCTATATAACTGAAATGNTAGGCATGTCNTTTAGCCAAGTTACNGGNGATTATAGNAGAGGAGCNTCNGGTTNTTGGATAGANAAAGGNNAAAAAGNNTACCCAGTAAGTGAAGTAACAATAGCAGGNAATATNNTAGATATGTANAANATGCTNACTCCNGCNTCAGANCTAAAAATGATTACNGGAATNGATGCNCCNACTTTAATGATTGATAAAATGATAGTTGCAGGATTATAATAAATTTATCAATAAAAGAAGAAAGANANNAAAANTGTTAGCCATCCTNCTAAATGGAATATACTTNCTNTTATGGTTTATNATNACTCCAATTATTCCNNTAATTTTTNTTTATAGAATNTTAANTGGTAANGAAANNTATAAAAGAATTNATGAAAGATTTGGATATCCATTAATAAAAAAACCAAAAAAAAACTTAATTTGGATTAATGCAGTTAGTTTAGGTGAATTAAGATCTACAATTCCACTTATAAAAATTTTACTCAAACAAAATTATAATATTCTTATAACTACAGTTACAATAACAAGTGCATTCCATGTTAAAACAATTATAGAAAAAATAGACAGTAAAAATATAATCCATCAATTTTCTCCAATTGATCACCCACTGTCTAATAAAATATTTTTAAATCATTGGAAGCCTTGTTGTCTAATTTTAATAGAATCTGAAATATGGCCTAATTTGATTAATATTAGCTATAAAAAAAGAATACCCCTAGTTTTATTACAAGGCAGGATTACAGAAAGGTCCTACAAAAGGTGGCTTTATGTAAAATCTTTATCAGCTCTTATCTTTAATAAATTTTGCTTAATAATTGCACAAGATATTATAAATGGGCAACGCTTTGAAAAGCTAGGTGCAACTAATGTAAAAAAAGGAATAAATCTAAAAAATGCCGTTCCTGCACCTTTTATGGATAATATTAAGGAAAAGTCTCTTATATCCAATATAAATGATAGAAAAGTACTCCTTTTTGCTAGCATACATAATAATATAGAAAATGAAGCCGCGATAACAGCGCATATAAAAGTTAAAAAATATACAAAGAACTTATTAACTATTGTAGTTCCTCGCCATCCAGAAATGGCTGATCAAATTTTATCTTTAAGCAAAAAACATGATCTTGATACTAAAATAAGAAGTTATGATCAGCATATAAATAATAGCACTGATATATATATTGCAGATACTATTGGTGAACTTGGAAGTTTTTTTAAAATAGCGGATATTTGTTTTATGGGAGGAACATTATCTAATAAAGGGGGACATAATTTAATTGAACCAGCAATAGAGAAATGTGCTATAATTTATGGTCCAGATGTAAGCAACCATCAAGATATATCTGATATTTTAATAAAAAATAATGCAGCTATTCAAATAAAAAATATTAAAGAACTATACACGGAAATAATCAAATTATATCAAAATGAAGAAAATATTAAGAAATTTTCTGATTTAGCTTATAACATAACTAATAAATTAGGTAACCCTAGTAGTATAATATTAAATGAACTAAAACCATACTTGAAGAAATAATGGAGTATAAGCTTGAAAACACCTATATTTTGGAATCAAAAACAAAGTATTATATCATTACTTTTAATTCCTTTTTCTTATATATGGTTATTAGCTAGTTTTTTAAATAAGAAAAAGCCAAAAAAATTTGATATTCCTGTTATTAAGATAGGTAATGTAGTTGCGGGAGGCGCAGGAAAAACTCCAACTGTCATTTCTCTTACCAAGAAATTAATTAATTCTAAAATAAATACTCATATTATTTTAAAAGGGTATAAAAGCTCAGCCTCAAAAAGTATACAAGTAAAAAAAGATTTACATACCTATAAAGAAGTAGGAGATGAAGCACTTTTATGTGCTGCCTGTGCCACTACCTGGGTAGGTAAAAATAGGTCAGAAAGTATAAATAATGCAATAAATAATGGCGCAGATTTAGTTATATTAGATGATGGTCTTCAAGATGAAAGTATACTTTCTAATTTAAATATTATTGTTTTTAATGGTTATCAAGGTATTGGAAATGGAAGAATTATTCCATCTGGGCCAATGCGAGAAAACATGAGTAAAGCTATAAATAAATCTAATTTAGCCTTAATTATAGATAAAGATGAAAATAATATAGCTAAATTGATAGGTGATACTATACCGATAATTAATTCAAATTTAATAATTGAAGATGAGTATATAAATAATTTTAAAAATAAAAATGTCTTGGCTTTTTGTGGTATTGGTTATCCTGATAAATTCTATAAAAGCCTCAAAGAAATTGGTTGTAATATATTATATACTAAATCTTTTCCTGATCATTATGAATATTCAGATAAAGATATAAAAAAATTACTTAAAAAATCTCAAGAATTAGATACTTTACTTATTACTACAGAAAAAGATCATGTTAAAATAATGGAAGATTATAAAAGTAGAATCTATTATTTTCCTATTAGGATTGAATTAAATAATTATAAAATATTAGATGATATCTTATTATCTATCATTAAGAATAAAAGTTAATATCATGAAAAAATTATTAATTAGTATTATTTATATTATTGAAGCTTTTTTTCTTTTACTCTGGATAGTAATATGTAGGCTTATTGGTATTGATTTATCTTCTAAATTAGGTTCACTTATAATAAAGTTTATTGGACCTATTACAAAATTTGATAAAAGAGCCACAGATAATATAAATAAAGTTTATCCAGACTTAAGTTTAGAAGCACATAAAAAATTAAAAAAAGAAATGTGGGATAATTTAGGAAGAAATATTGGCGAATTTGCATTTGCAAAAAAACTTAACCCTTATAAGAAAAAAAATGTCAACTCTATTAAAAATAAGCCTAGATTTATAATAGAAGGAGAAAAATATTTAAAAGAAATTTATAAATCAAAGAAGGGGGCAATATTTTTCAGTGCGCATATAGGCAATTGGGAAATATGTCCATTAATCCTATCAGCTCAAGGTTTAAAGGTTACGAGTATTTATAGGCATGCTAATAACCCAATTAATGAAAAAATTATTCAATGGTTAAGACAAGGTATTTCCATTTATTCTCCTAAAGGGCCCTCAGGAGCCAAGACATTATTTAAAGTTTTACGAAATGATGAATATGCTGCAATACTTGTAGACCAGAAACTTAATGAAGGGAAAACAGTTAAATTTCTGGGCCATCCAGCTAAAACTGCTACAGCAATAGCAGAGTTATCACTTAAATTGTCTATTCCTGTAGTTCCCATTCACGTAGAAAGAATAAAAGGTGCAAGATTCAAATATGTAATTGAGAAACCTATTTATAATTTAAAGAAACGATATAATCATGATGAAGAACTAAATATACTGCTAGAAGTAATAAATAAAACTGTAGGCGAATGGATACTAAAAAACCCGTCACAATGGCTATGGATCCATAATAGATGGTAGTATTATTATTTTTGAAATACTTTTAAATATTGTGGATCGAGTCTTTTTCCATTTAATTCTGCTCCCCAATGTAAATGAGGACCCGTCGCTCTTCCAGTAGAACCAACATTACCAATTAAATCACCTCTCTTAACAAGATCATTATTTTTAACTGAAATGTCACTAAGATGAAGATAAGAAGTAGTTAACCCTTGACCATGACCAATTATAATAGTTCCACCACTAAAATATAAATCATTATGAGTAAATAATACTATTCCATCCATCGGGGCAAAAACTCTATCACCTTCAGGAAGAGCTATATCTATTCCATAATGTGGACTCTTTGCTTTACCATTAAGTATCCTTTGACTGCCATAGACACCCGAAATTGGTCCAATAGCAGGAACGTTAAAGCCATTATTGTAAAAAAGTTTTTCAATTAATATAGCTTTATTTCTAGATTCTTTTACACTTTTACGTTCTAAATATATTCTATCTAAAAATGATTTTGGCGGATCAACTTTTTCTTTTTCAATACCATTTATTCTTTGAATATTATATGTCCTTTTAGTTACATTTAATATAATCTTATCTTTTAATTTATTTTCATGAATTATCTCTAAAACTTGTATAGGGTTTGGATCTCTTTGGAATCCTATTATAAAAATTCCCTGATCAGAAACTAATATATCATTTCCGTCTAAACGAGCACTAGCTCCAGGAAAGGTATTAACCAAAATTATACCTCCAGCTATTATATCTCCTTTTATAGTAGTTTTAGCATTAGCTATTAAATTATTAGATAAAAAAAATAAACATAAAAAGACCACAAAAAATTTTATCAATATATTATTTACCTTTTTTTTTTAATAATGCTTTTATTGTTCCATCATAAAAATGTATATTAGCTTTTGTATCTTTAGTTACACTTTTTGATCTTATTATAGATTGGTTATCTTCATTTTTTATTAAAGCAAAACCTTTTTCAAGAATATTTGTATAATTATAAGCTTCTAAAGCTGAAGAAGACTTAATATATTTCAGACGCATAGAAGTAATAATTTTATTATATTTCTCGTTTATACTTTCAGGTTTATTAGCAAATAGATAATACTTTTTATCTATTAAATTTTTATAAACGGAACCTAATAGCTTGGCCTTTGAAGATAAATTTAGCATTTGGTTTTTGCAATAATTTAATGGAGAATGAAATTCTATTTTATTTTGAGAAATTTTATTTTTAGTGCTCTCAAAAAAAGAGTTTTTTTTATAAATTAACTCACTATTTTTTATATCTAAACTTTGTATTTTATTTTCAATAATTTTAAAAAAATTTGGTAAAATATATTTTTTATATTTTTCTTTATTAAAATTAATTCTATTCTGAATAGAAGAGAAAATTGTATTAGAAAAAACATCTATATTTTTTTTAACCACACTTATATCTGGTAAAGCTATCTCTGCAGCTGCTGTAGGGGTAGGAGCTCTAACATCCGCAACATAATCAGATAGTGAATTATCTATTTCATGGCCAACTGCAGATATTATAGGTATTTTAGACTCAAATATAGCTCTCACTACTTCTTCTTCATTAAAAGCCATCAAATCTTCTAAACTTCCGCCTCCTCTACCTACTATTAATATATCAGGTGCTTGAATATTTTTTTTTAATTTAGATAGATTATTGATCTGGTTAATAGCTTTTGAAATTTGACCAGCTGCTCCAGGTCCTTGAACAGCTACTGGATAAAAAAGAATTTTTACAGGATACCTCTGTTTTACTCTAACAACTATATCATCAAAAGCTGCACCAGAATCAGTTGTAATAATTCCAATCACTTCCGGAATAAAGGGTAAGGTTTTTTTAAACTCTTCTTTAAATAATCCCTCTTCAGCAAGCTTTCTTCTTCTTTCTTCAATTAATTTTAATAATGCTCCTTCGCCTGCAATTTCAATAGAATTAATAATAATATTATATTTTGACCGAGGTGCATACGTTGAAAGTCTTCCAATTACCAAAACTTCCATACCATCTTCTAATTTAAAGTTAATTCTACTTGCCTGTCCTTTCCATATAATACCATCTATTAAAGAATTATTTTTATCTTTTAATGAAAGGTATACATGGCCAGAAGTAGCAGTTGTTAAGCCAGAAACCTCTCCTCTAAGGTGGATTATATCAAAATTAACCTCTAAAGTTTTCTTTAGTGCATTACTAAGTTCTGTAACAGTATATTCTTTGATATTGCTTTCATATGTATTATTATAATTCATATACTACTTTCTCAATTAAAGACTTAATAATAATAAAATAGAATGTTATATATTGCTATAAACTTTAA
This sequence comes from Alphaproteobacteria bacterium TMED109, assembly GCA_002171375.1. Classification (GTDB taxonomy): domain Bacteria; phylum Pseudomonadota; class Alphaproteobacteria; order TMED109; family TMED109; genus TMED109. The sequence continues at coordinate 22,429 of NHFK01000034.1, read as the reverse complement.
CATCATGAATATTAAATAGGAATAATAAATGAAGGTATTAGTATTAGGAAGTGGTGCAAGAGAACACGCAATGTGTTGGTCATTAGCTAACTCTCCACTAATAACAAAATTAATCTGTGCTCCTGGAAACCCAGGAATAAAAGAAGAAGCTGAATGTATAGATTTAAATATTAATAATAATGAAGATATTATCTCTCTAGCCTTAAAAGAAGAAATTGATTTAGTTATTCCAGGCCCAGAAATTCCATTAGTTAATGGGATAATTAATGATTTAAATAAAGTTAATATAAAGGCTTTTGGTCCTTCAAAAGAGGCATCAAAACTTGAAGGATCTAAAAAATTTACTAAAGAAATATGTAAAGCAGCAAATATTCCAACTGCAAATTACGAATCTTTTACCAATCAAGATCATGCAATAAATTATATAAAAAATATTAATACTCCTATAGTTATTAAAGCTGATGGATTAGCAGCAGGCAAAGGTGTAATAATTGCAAAAAATAAAGATGAGGCAATATTAGCAATTGAAAACTTATTTAAAGGAATTTTTGGTGAAGCAGGAAAAACAGTTTTAATTGAAGAATATCTTGAAGGAATAGAAGCAAGTTATTTTGCCTTATGTGATGGAAAGAATGCAATACCTCTAACTAATGCACAAGATCATAAAAGAGTAGGAGATGGTGATACTGGACCTAATACAGGAGGCATGGGAGCATTCTCTCCTACACCTAACCTTTCTGAAAAAGATAATGAGCATATTTTAAATAATATTATAAAGCCTACATTAGCAGTAATGCATGAAAGAGGAACTCCTTTCCAAGGAATACTATATGCAGGTTTAATGCTCACAAATGAAGGGCCAAAGCTAATAGAATATAATGTAAGGTTTGGAGATCCAGAATGTCAGGTAATTCTAAGTAGAATTAAATCTAATTTATTTGAAGCTATTCTTGCAGCTGTTGATCACACACTTAATAACTTCCATATTAGATTTTACGATGAAGTTTCATTAACTGTCGTTATGGCAACAGAAGGTTATCCAGGAAAATACAAAAATGGGTCAATAATAAAAGGTATTTCAGAGGCAAATAATATCAAAGGAATAAAAGTATTTCATGCTGGGACTAAAATAGACTCTGATCAAAATCTAGTTTCCAATGGAGGTAGAGTTTTATCAGTTACAGCTAATGCGGAATCCATGAATAAAGCAAGAATTTTAGCATATAGTGCTATAAAAAATATTAAATGGGATGAAGGATTTTATAGAAAAGATATAGGCGAAAACTAATCTATATATTTGAATTTCTTAGTTTTTTAAAAAATTTTTGGAGTAATTCTTTAGACTTTTCTTTTTCAATTCCACTAAATACATTCGGTTTATGATGACATGTACTATGTTCAAATACTTTACTGCCATATTTAACACCTCCACTTTTAGGGTCATCAGCCCCATAGTATAAATTTGCAATTCGACATAAAGAAATTGCTTGGGCACACATAGCGCAAGGCTCCAAAGTTACATATATATCCAACTTTTCATGTCTTATCGATAATCCCATATTAGCTAAAATTTCTGAAGACCTTTTTAAAACTATCATTTCAGCATGCATCAGTGGATCCGAATACTTAACCATTAGGTTACCTGATTTAGCAATTACATTACTATTATAAACGGTCACTGCGCCAACAGGAACCTCTCCATTTTTTGATGCTAATTTTGCCTCTTCAATGGCTAATAACATAAATTTTTTATAATTATTATTTTCCATGATTACATAAAATAGCATATATCTAGTAATATATAATAAAAATATTGGGTATTATGTCAAAACCTATAATTGCTTTAACATTAGATTATGAAACTAGTAAGGAATATTCTAAATTTCCTTGGTACGCTATAAGGGAAAATTATTTCACTGCTATTGAAGAATGTGGTGGAATAGCAATAGGCATCCCTCATAACACTAATGATATTAATTTACTTCTAAAAAAGGTAGATGGATTATTAATTACTGGAGGCAATTTTGACATTAATCCTAATATATTTGGAGAAAATACTATTCATAAAACAGTTAAATTAAAAGAGCAAAGAACAAAATTTGAAATGCTTGCCTCAGAAATTATGCTTGAAAATAATAAGCCTCTATTAGGTATTTGTGGTGGAGAACAACTAATAAATGTTCTTTATAAAGGAACATTAATACAACATATACCTGATGAAATTGAAAATTCTTTAGAACATGAACAAATCAATCCTAGAAATGAAGCAGGACATAGCATAACTATAAAAAAAAATACTAAACTTCATAGTATAATATCTCAAAATAATATAATGGTTAATAGTGCTCACCATCAAGCAGTAAAAAAACCAGGTAAAGGATTAGTAATTAATGCTTTTTCTCATGATGGGGTAATAGAAGGAATAGAAGACCCTAGCATGAATTTCTGTATTGGTGTTCAATGGCATCCCGAATTCTTCATTCAAAATAGTGATAAATTATTACTAAAAGCATTTATAAAATCTTGTTAAATTATTATGATAAAAGATACAAAATTAGAGAGAATAGCTAAAAGTATTGCCTCGACAGGCTACTGCTCTAGAAGACAGGCTGAAAAATTAATTTTAATGGGTGAAGTAAAAGTAAATGGAAGTAAAATATTAACACCTGCATTTTTTGTAAGCAAAAATGACAAAATTACTATTAAAAATATAATGCTTAAAAGCTCTACTAAAACAAAATTATTTGTTTTTCATAAACCTAAAGGAGTCATAGTCAGTAAAAATGATCCACAAAAAAGAAAAACTATATATAATTTTCTTCCTGCAAATATGCAGCAGTTTCATTATGTTGGAAGATTAGATTATAATACTGAAGGATTATTATTATTAACCAATAATGGCAAATTAAAAAGACATTTAGAATTACCACTAAATAAAATTGAACGTAATTATAAAGTTAAGATTCATGGTAATGTAAAAAAATTAAATAAAAAACAATTATCCAAAGGTTTAACTATTAACAATATAAAATATGGGCCAATTTATATAGATATAATAGAAAATAAAGAAAAAATATCATGGTTAAATGTTAAACTTTACGAAGGAAAGAATAGAGAAATTAGAAAAATTATGGAATATTATGATCTATTCATTAATGATTTAATAAGAGTTCAATTTGGCCCATTTCACTTAAAAAACCTAAAAAGAGGTGAACTAATCAATATTGAAGAAAAAGAATTGAATTTATTTATAAGGAGTATAGGTGGATTGTGATTAGAATATCTGGAGGTAAACATAGAAGAAAATATATTCATACTCCTCATGGTTTTAATACTAGACCAACTTCATCTAGGCTAAGAGAGTCTATATTTAATATCTTACTACATTCAAAGCACTTACCTAAAAGTTTTATTAATATGGAAGTTATTGATATTTTTGCTGGCAGTGGCGCGTTAGGGCTCGAATCTCTATCTAGGGGATGTAAATATTGTACCTTTATAGACTACTCGCCAGAGGCTATTGAAACTATTACAAAAAATATTCAAATTTTAAAGGAAGAAAAAAATACTAATATTATAAAAAGTGATGCTTTGAACCCTATAAATAGCAAAAATAAATATGACCTCTGTTTCTTTGACCCTCCATACGATATTAAAAACTTTTCTACTATTCTAGAAAAATGGATAAAGTCTAACTTGATGAAAGAACATACACTTTATGTATATGAAAAACATAAAAATTCGCCTCTAAAATTAGATAAAAATATTGAGGTTATTGAGAAAAAAGAACAAGGAATTAGTGAAATAGTTATCTTAAAAAAATATTAAGTTCTTCCAAATAATTTTTCTATATCTTTAACACTTAGTTTTATAAAAGTAGGCCTTCCGTGATTACATTGGCTAGAATTTGGAGTAACTTCCATTTCTCTAAGTAAAGCATTCATTTCTGAAGTTAATAACAGCCTTCCAGATCTAATACTTGAATGACAAGCCATATTCCCACATATATTATCTAATCTCTCAGATAAAATAAATTCACTGCCAAAGTTAATGATCTCATCTGCTATATCCTTTATTAAAGTAGAAAAATTAACCTTATCTAAAATAGCAGGATGTTCCCTAANAAGAATTGTATTTGTATCAAATTCTTCTATTGCTAATCCTAATTTTAATAGATTATCTTTCTGCTTGATAATTACATCAAAATGATCCTCAGTTAATTCAANTACTTCAGGTATAAGTAATATTTGTTTTTGTATATTACTATTTAAAAAACCCGCTCTAATTTTTTCTAATACAATCCTTTCATGTGCNGCATGTTGATCAATTAATATAAGTCCGTTTTCATTTTCTGAAATTATATAAGTCCCATGTGCTTGAGCTATGGCTGATCCTAAAGGATAAGTTTTTTTCTTCTCAAAACTGTCACTATCAAAATTTTCGGTAAATCTGGAAGAAGGTGATATATTTATATTATTTAAATCTAAATTATTAGAATCATAANTAATTTCATTAATTGATTTTGTACTAAAACTCATTTTATCTATCAAAGCGTTAGAAATTTCAGTTGCAGTATTCAATCCAGCACTCTCCAGAGATTTGCGAACTCCAGATACAATTATTGATCTAACCTTTGCGGAATCTTTAAATCTAACTTCAGCTTTAGCTGGATGTACATTTATATCTACATCTTGAGGAATTATATCTATAAATAGTACAGCTACCGGAAAACGATTATTTTCTATTAAACCTTTATAAGCACCTCTAAGGGCTCCAATTAAATTTCTATCTTTTACAGGTCTATTATTTACAAATAAATACTGTTCTCTTCCTGTATTTCGGTTTAAGGTCGGCATGCCTACCATTCCCGCTAACATTAATCCATCTCGCTCCATTTCTACAGAAACAGAACTATTGATAAAATCTTCTCCCATCACTTGATTTAATCTATTTTTTGTTCCCTCAAAATTGTTCCTCTCACTCTTATCCCAGTAAAATATTTTTTTAGAATCAATTGTAAGGGTAAATGAGATTGTAGGATGAGACATAGCCAAATGCTTAACTACTTCTTTACAATAACGTATTTCTGTTCCATTAGTTTTCAAAAACTTTAACCTTGCCGGAACTTTAAAAAATAAATCAGTAATTGTAACCTTTGTACCAAATCTAATAATAGATGGCTCAACATGCTTTTTACTGTTAATTATTGATATTTTCCAAGCCTCACTCTTTGATTTATCAAATGACTCAATACATAAATTAGCAATAGACCCAATTGAAGGAAGAGCTTCCCCTCTAAAACCCAGGGAATCAATGCACATAAGATCACCATCACTAATTTTTGATGTTGCATGTCTCTCTAAACACATGCTTAAATCATCAAGAGTCATACCTTTACCATTATCAACTACCTCAATTAAGGTTTTTCCTCCATCAGATAGATATATAGATATTTCAGTTGCTGCTGCGTCAATAGAGTTTTCTATTAATTCTTTTAGAGCGGAACTTGGTCTTTCTATAACTTCTCCTGCAGCAATCTGATTTATTAAATTTTCAGGTAATTTTTTTATATTATTCATATATTTTTTAATCTTTTAGATATATTAATTTTAATTTTTTCAACTGCATTTTGGGTATAGGGATCCACATCAGTTAATTCTGCGACAACTAAAACTTCTAAAATAAGTTTAACCATTAATTCAACAACACTCTCAACTGTAATTTCTGAAATACTAATCATTCTTACAGACCTATTATTATCTTTTAATGCAGTATAAGTAGAATCTGCCATAATATTCTGTAGCGTTTCAAGTGTTAGTCCTGATAATAAAAGTTCTTTATCATCTGATAATATTTTATAACCTTCACTTTTCTCTACCTTAATAAAAGTATAATTTGCAATATTTGGTCCATCTAGCCACATCTGTAATTGACTATGTTGATCTATACTTCCTTTACCAGTTAATAAAAAAGACCCTTTAGAAGCTTTTCCTAATGATTCATTCCATAATTGTTTATACCAACTAACAAAAGAAGCCAAAGCATCTCCATAATGAATAATACAGTTTAATTTTCCACCCATATTATTAACCCTAGAGAAAACTGAAGAGCTTAATATAAATGAGGTATTTTCAAAGATATTTCTTAATGATCTTCTAGCAGCATTTCTTATAGAATAAGGGTCAATTCCCATTATGGCTGCAGGTAATAAGCCAGTAGAAGAAAGAACAGAAAAACGCCCTCCAATATTTTCATGCTCAATAACTTTTAAGCCATATTGATTAACAATTTTCATAAGGTCGTTTGCATGATTATTTATATCTTCACACATAACCATACCAGCGTTTTCAATTTTAATACTATTCGAGGATAGCCAGTTAATAACCACTAATAACAAAGCTACTGTTTCTGTGGTTTTGCCTGATTTAGAAATTGCAAGAAATTTTGAAGTTTTAGGGTTTATAGTATCTAATACTTTAGATACCGAATTTGAATCCAGTGTATTTAATACGTGAAAATTTATTTTGTTATTTGTAGGATTATTTAAATTTGCTTGAATTAAAGCCTCAGCTCCTAGACTAGAACCTCCAGTTCCTATTAAAATAAAGTCAGTTAATTTATTATTGAAAGTAAAATATTTTACATTTCGTATAATTTCTTCAATATCTTCGTCTGAATTAATTAAAGAAAATATTGGTATTTTATTGGATTTAATATCATTTCTAAATTTAAAAAGTATATCATTAGTTTTATTTAACAACTCATTGTCAATTTCCCAATTAGCAGAATTAAAAATATAATTTTCTTTTTGAGCCATTTTTATTAATCTATACTTCCCTCTTTTTCAGAAATTATTGCATCTATTATTTTATCTTCTTCCCTTGAAGAATCAATTCTTTCTTTTCTATCACTTGAAACTACTTCTTTTTTATTATTAATATTTTTATCTTTTTTTTTGTTCCAGAAAGTTTTATCTCTTTGATTTTTAGACTCTAGTTCATCATTATCCGAACTAAATAAATCAAAATCAAAAATCTCATCTAGAAATGATTTATCCTCATCTTCTTGTTTAGAAGAATTATTTGGTCTAACTTCTTCAATATTTTTTTTAGCTTCTTGAACATTATTATCTTCTTTTAAATTATTTTTTATTTCTTTTAATTCAGATTTTAAATCTTCAATTCTTTTTTTCTCTTCCTCAGCATTAATTGTACTTTCTTTTTTCTCTCCTTCAAATATAGGTTCAAAATCTAATATTTTATCTAAAAGTGGCTTTTTAACTTCACTTATAGAGTTTTCATTATTAATGACTTTTCTTATATCTTTTTCAGTGTCTTTCTCTCCTATTGAGATTAATAAAACTTCATCCCCTATTGTTAATGATTCATCAGTATTTACCTCTTCTCTAAAAATAACATTATCTGAGTCTGAATCTTCTGTTGCTAATTCAGAATCTAGAGGAGGTCTTAATTCAAAAGTAGGAGGAACTGATAAAGGTTTTTTTTCATATACTTGAAATTCATCAGGAGATTTTTTTATTAAGCCTATATTTTCTTTTACACCTCCACAACTATATAGAAATAAAAAATTAACAACTAATATAGTTTTAAAAAATAATTTATAGTTTGTGCTTTTCACTTTAAAACCTTTCTTTTTTTACCTTCATTAAATTCATTATATAAAAAAATACAAGCTCCTATACATATACTAATATCAGCAATATTAAATGCTGGCCAATGTAAATTTTTCCAATAAACATCAATAAAATCAATAACAACCCCTAACCTTATTCTATCTATAGCATTTCCTAATGCTCCAGCAGAAATTAAAGTCATTGCAAGATGGTGTTTATTATTAAATATTGCCCATGATATTAATCCTAATCCAAATACTACCCCTATAAATGAAAATATATGAGGGACTAATTGACCAAAATCTCTAAATATTCCAAAGGCAACTCCTGAATTAAAGACTAAAGTAAAATTTAAAAATGGTAGTAAAACTAATTCTTCAGAATGAGTTAACATATAACCCAAAACTTTTACCTTAGAAATTTGATCAAGTAAAATAATAACCAGCATTAATATTAAAAAATAAATATTTTTTTTCATTTCTATTTTACTACGTTTGTACACCTTTCACATAAAGGGTCTTCTGAAGAATAAGCAAAATTATCAAAAATTTTCCAGCATCTCACACATTTATTTCCTTTTGCTTTAGAGACCACTATTTCCAAGCCTTTTAAACTATCTTCTTTATATGAGCCTTGAATATTACTTCCTTCAATAATCTCATATTTTGAAACAATAGCTATTTCATTAATATCAATTGATTCAATCAAAGAAATATATTCATTATCTTGAACATATAATTTAATTTCAGAATCTAGACTTGATCCTATTATCTTATCTTGCCTTGCTAATTCTAAAGCACCATTAATAATTCTTCTTATTTTTCTAATATCAACCCATTTTTTATTTAAGTCATCATCTAACCATTTTTCTGAAATATTTGGAAACTGTTTCAAATGGATACTATCTTCATTGTCTGATCCTGTATGAGCTAACCATGCTTCCTCTGCAGTATAACAAATAACAGGGGCTAACCAGGTAGTTAAGCATTTAAATACTTCATAAAGAACAGTTCTACTTGATCTTCTTTTAATGTCATTAAAATCATCACAATAAAGAGAATCTTTTCTTATATCAAAATAAAAAGCTGATAAGTCTGAAGAACAAAAAGTATGTAATTCACTATAAAAGGTTTGAAATGTATAATTTGTAACAGATTTTTTTAATAATAAATCTAATTCTTTTAATCTATGTAAAACCCATCTCTCTAATTCTGGCATTAAATCTACATCTATAGACTCAGATTCATCAAAATCATTTAATGCACCTATAGTAAATCTAATAGTATTTCTAAGTCGTCTATAAGATTCGCTTACTCCTTTTAAAACTTCTGGACTAATCCTTACATCCTCAGTGATATCAGTCATAGCAACCCAAAGTCTTAATATATCTGCACCTGATTGTTTTATAACTTCTTGAGGTGAAACCACATTACCTATACTTTTAGACATTTTTCGCCCTTGACCATCAAGCACGAAACCATGAGTTAGTACTGCTTCAAATGGTGCTCTTCCTCTGGTACCACATGATTCTAATAACGAAGATTGGAACCATCCTCTATGTTGATCCGAACCTTCCAAATATAAATCAGCAGGCCATTTCTGTTTATTTCTGTTTAAAACAAAAGAATGAGTAGAGCCTGAATCAAACCATACATCTAAAATATCTTGGACAGCCATATATTGCTTCGCATCATATTTATCTCCTAAAAATTTTTGAGGATCTTCAGTAAACCAAGCATCTGCTCCTTTTTCCTCTACTGCTTGAGCAATTTTATCTATTACTTCAGGATCTCTTAATATTTCTCCTGTATTTTTATTTAAAAAAACGGTAATAGGAACGCCCCAAACTCTCTGCCTAGATACACACCAATCTGGCCGATCCTTAACCATAGATTTAATTCTATTTTTAGAAACAGAAGGTACCCAAATAGTATTATCAATAGATTCTAAAGCAATTTTTTTTAAATCGTTCTTCTCCATTGATATAAACCATTGCTGTGTAGCTCTATAAATTATTGGTTTTTTAGATCTCCAAGAGTGAGGATAGCTATGTATATATTTTTCTGAAGCAAATAAAGAAAAATTCTTTTCTAAAGCCTCGCAAACGGGCTCTAAAGCTTTAAACACATGAACTCCTGCAAATAATGGAATATTAGGAAAATATGTTCCTCCATCTTCTACTACATCAGGAACTGGAATTCCATATTTTTGACCTAATTCAAAATCATCTTCTCCATGACCAGGTGCAATATGAACAAAGCCTGTACCTTGTTCTGTAGAAACAAAATCTCCCTCTAGTAAAGGTACTTCAAAAGAATAGCCTTCTTTATATAATGGATGCTTACATATAGTTCCTGCAAGAAAATCACCTTTTATTTCTGATATCAAATCATATTCTGTAATATTTGTGTCTAATAAAAATTTATCTAGTCTTTCTTTGGCTAATAAAATTTTTTGCCCAATCTTAATTTGATTATTATCATTATTATTTTTAATCTTTATAAGTATATAATCTAGTTCTTTACCATAAGCAATTGCTCTATTTGCCGGAATTGTCCAAGGTGTGGTTGTCCAAATAGGAATATAAGCTTCCTGCAATATCTCCTCTTCAGTTATTGATACTTTAAATCCTACAGTTATTGCAGTAGACTCTATATCTTTGTATTCAACTTCTGCCTCAGCTAAAGCCGTTTTTTCTACGGGAGACCACATAACAGGTTTAGAACCTTTATATAAACTACCATTTTCAATAAATTTGCCAATTTCTCTAACAATTTGTGCTTCGGCATCAAAACTCATCGTTAAATATTTATCATCCCAATCTGCTAAAACAAATAATCTTTTAAAATCATCCATTTGGGCGCCAATCCATTTATCTGCAAAACTTCTACATTCTGCTCTAAAATCAGCAATCGGAATTTCTTCTTTATTAATCCCTTTTTTTTTATAATTCTGTTCTACTTGCCACTCTATAGGTAAGCCATGACAATCCCAACCAGGAATATAATGAGAGTTATAACCACTCATCTGTTTACTTCTATTTATGATGTCTTTTAAAATCTTATTCATAGAGGTGCCTATATGAATTGGGCCATTTGCATAAGGAGGACCATCATGAAGTATAAACTTTTCTTTATCCTTAGATATTTCTCTTAATTGACCCCATAAATTAATTTTATTCCATCTATCAATCATTTCAGGCTCGCGCTGAGGTAAACCTCCACGCATTCCAAAACTTGACTTAGGTAAAAATACTGTATCCTTATAATCCATTCAATTTTCCTTATTGTGCTTAAAAATATTAAATTTTGTTTTCTTCTAATATTTTTATAACTTCCTTACAATCTTTACTCATTTGTTTTTTAAGATTCTCTATATTAGAGAACACTTCCTCATTACGAATTTTCTTTACCAATAAAACTTTTATACGTGTTCCGTAAATATCTCCACTAAAATTTAGAATATATGCCTCTAAAAACCTTTTCTCTCCTTTAAATTGTGGCCTACAACCTGTAGATATTGCACACATATAAGTTTTACTATTAAATTTTACCCAACCAGCATACACCCCATCACATGGAATAATTGTATTTATATAATGCACATTAGCAGTAGGAAAACCTAATTTTCTTCCTAATTGTTCCCCCTTTACAACTTTACCTTCTATTTCATGAAAACGCCCCAATACTTTTTTAACTTCTAGCATTTTACCTTTAAGAATCATTTCTCTTATGAGACTGGATGAACATCTAATATTTTCACTAGATATTTCTTTAATAATATGTACTTTAAAATTATTTATATTCTCTTGTGATTTAAGGTAATCTACGTCTCCTTTTCTTTTATTTCCAAAACGAAAATCATCTCCTATTACAATATGTCTAGCCCTTAAAGCTTCAGATAAAACTATTTTAATAAAATTATCTGCAGTTATATTAGAAAATTTTTTATTAAATCGCTGNGCAAGTATAATATCTATTCCTAATACATTCAGTTTTATAACCTTGCTTCTAAAGGAAATAATGTTTTTCGGTGCATAAATTGGACGAAGTATTTTTAATGGATGAGGGTAAAATGTAAATAAAACTATTTTTTCATGAGAGTTTTTTTTAAGAGATTTAGCATAATCCAAAACTGCTTTATGGCCAAGATGTAGTCCATCAAAATTACCAACTACAACTATTGATTCTTTTATAATATTTTTTAAATTAGTAAATTCTCTATAAACGGAAATCATCTATTAACTCTTTTTTTTAATAAATTAGACTAAAAACCAGCCATTATCACTAGATTTAACATAACCTAATTCTTTCATGTGTAATAAATGTGCTAATACAGATCTTCCTGCTGCTTTTATTAAACGCTTATCGAGGGTAGGGTACATTTTTGATACTAAATCGGGAATATAAGATATATTTTTAGCATGTAAATATTTTCTTATTTGTTTCTCTCTCATTTTTCTATGCCCTATGAGTGCTTTAACAAATCTCTTTGGTTTTTTAATTATTTCCCCATGAGCAGGTATATAATATTCCTCATCTCTTAATAACATTTTTTCTAAACTAGAAAAATAGTCCTTCATATTACCATCTGGAGGAGAAACTAAAGTTGTAGACCAACCCATAATATGATCTCCTGTTAAAACTGCTTTAGCACCTTTAACAGAATAACAAATATGATTAGATGTGTGGCCTGGAGTATGTATACATTCTAATTCCCAATTAGCTCCTTTGATTACTTCATTATCTTGAATAATATAATCTGGAGTAAAATTTAGGTCAGCACCTTCTTCACCTTCTTTTTCTCCATGAGGCCCATAACCCATTACAACTGCTCCGGTTAAATTTGATAATGGTTTTGCTGCGGGAGAATGATCAGCATGAGTATGAGTAACTAAGATATGAGTAATTTTTTCTCCCTTAGTTTCATTCATTATAGCCTCAATATGTGAAGGTATATTTGGTCCAGGATCCACTATAGCAATCTCACCTGAGCCAATTATATATGTTCCAGTCCCATGAAGAGTATAAGGGCTAGGATTAGGTGCTACTATCCTCCTAATGCCAGGGAGAACCTCTTTAGATTGAGCATATTTAAACTCTAGTTCATGAGATAATAAATTTTGTAAAGGTTGTTTATCTGTTTTACTATCTTCCAAAAATTTACTCCTAACTTTTTTTATAAATCGGTGTACCTTTGAATAATAAATATATATAAAATATAATAGATTATAACCTTCTTAGAATGAAAAAACATAAAATAATGCAGCAAAAAAAATATATCGCAAGAAGTATGGTTAAAAAAGAGCTAAAGTTCACTCCTAAAAAAGAAAAAGATACTAAAATAGCACGAACTAGAGATGCTGCAAGCCTGGTATTATTAAAAAAAACTAGAAAAGAAGTAAAAGTATTATTGGGAAAAAGGTCTGAAAAAACTAGGTTTATGCCAGGGGCATGGGTTTTTCCTGGCGGTGTATTAGATAAAAGTGACTACAAAATTCCTGAAACTACCAAATTAAATAATAATATTATACAAAAGCTAGTAGTTTCTAATAATGTTCAAGCTGCTAATGCTCTTGCAATTGCATCCATTAGAGAAACTGTTGAGGAAACAGGTTTAATATTAGGTAAAAAATCCAAAAATGTTTCGCATATAAATGATGAAAATATAAATAATGGTATAACCATTATGTCAAAAAAAGGGTTAGTCCCAGATCTGGCAAAGCTTGTTTATTTAGGTAGAGCAATTACACCAACTTTTAGTCCTATACGTTTTCATGCGAGATTTTTTATGGCAGATGCAAAGCACCTCTTAGGAAAAATAAAAACTACAAGTGAATTAGTGGAAATCAAGTGGATACCTCTTAAAACAGCAACTAAACTTCCAATGGCAGATGTAACAGAATTTATGATAAATGAACTTATAGAATATAATGGTGATATCTCTTTAATAAAAAGAAAATTAGAGAACCGTCCAATGTTTACCTGGAAAATGGGTAAGCAATGGATAACAAGAAAATAATTATATTTATATAAAATGAAAAAATTTACAGAGAATCTATATAAAAAATATAATCAGACTATCACTATAGAAAAAATTATAGCTCGCCAAAAAAGTAAATACCAAAATATATTAATATTTGACTCAAAATATTTTGGAAGAATTTTGACTTTAGATAAGGTAGTGCAAATAACAGAATTTGATCATTATTATTATTCGGAAATGCTAAGTCATTTGCCAATCATATCTCATGGAAATATTAGAAAAGTTTTGATTATTGGTGGAGGCGATGGGGCAATTGCTTCTGAAGTGTTAAAACATAATTCAATTAAAGAAATATTTATATGTGAAATTGATAAAGATGTAATAGATTTAAGCAATAAATATTTAAAAAAAATTAATTGTGAGTCTTTAAAAAGTCCAAAAGTAAATATTGTAATTGAAGATGCTTCAAAATTTATTTCAAAAGATAATTTTAAAAATTATTTTGATTTAATTATAGCAGATAGACCGGATCCAATAGGACCTGGAAAAAAATTATTTCAACTTGAATTTTATAAAAATATAAAAAAAGCTTTATCTAATAATGGAATAGCCGTGTTTCAAAATGGAGTACCTTTTTTTCAAAAAGATGAACTTAAAGATGCCAAAAAACAGTTAAAGTCTATTTTTAAATATTCTGGGATATATTTAACTGTTGTACCCACATATATAGGTGGTTATATGGCATTAACCTGGTCATCAAATAAAATAAACCTAACGAAACCAAAAAATATAGATAAAAAATCTCAAATAATTAAAAAACTATATACGAAATATTATACAAAAGAAATTCATCGATCTTCATTTAATTTACCGCAGTGGATAAAAGAAATTTAACAATAAATTTTATTTAATGAAGTATTCTCTTAATCTTTGTAGACCATTAAAATCAGAAACATAGACTGAAGTATAAGCTCCTGCTACATAAAACCTAACCTTATCACCTGCCATTAAATTTATAGGCAATTCATAATTATATTTTTCATAAAGAATATCTGCTCCATCACAAGAAGGTCCTGCAATATTTACAGAACTACACTCAGAGCTATTATTGACNGGAATTATTTTATAACGTATCGCTTCAGCTTCTGTTTCAGCTAAACCTCCAAATCTTCCTATATCTAAATAGACCCATCTTTTTTTATCTCTCTGATTTTTTTTCGAAACTAAAATGACCTCTGACTCTATAATTCCTGCGGCAGCAACTATAGATCTTCCAGGCTCTAAAATAATTTTTATAGGTTCTCCTTTAAATATATTTTTAATTGTATTATTTAATTTTTGAGAGAATGATTTTATATCAAAATTATAGTCAGCATAATCAACTGGAATACCTCCTCCGATATTTATAAAGTCTAATAAAATATTATTATCTTTTAGATAAGAATAAACCTCAAAACATAGTTTGAGAGACTCTATCCATCTATTTATATTTATTTGTTGAGATCCAACATGGAATGATAAGCCTGCTGGAAAAAGATTCTTGTTTTTTGCTTTTAACATTAATTCTTTTGCCATACTAACAGAACANCCAAATTTTTTGGATAAGGGCCAATTAGCTCCTTGATTTGGTACTTGAAGCCTACAAAAAACTTTAGAATTTTTTGCATTCTTTTCTATCTTATTTAGTTCTTCGATAGAATCAAAAGCAAATAGTTCAACGCCCTTCTTATTAGCCCATAAAATATCCTTCTCTTTTTTTACTGTATTTCCAAAAGATAAATTTGACGCTTTTATAGACTNTGATAAGCATAATTTTATTTCATTTCTACTAGAAACATCGAAATAAGAGCCTTCATTTTTTAAAATATTCAGTATTTCTTTTGCAGGATTAGCTTTAACAGCATAATAGATTCTGCTATCAGGAAAAAATTTCTTAATATTTTTATAAGACTTTGCAACCAATGATAAATCAATTACTAAAAAAGGAGTTTCTAATTTAGAATTATTTATAAATTTATTAATATTATTAAAACTCATTTTCTTAACTTATAATTCCTCTTTTTAATTTTTTTATATCTACTTTTTTAGGCTTAAATGTTTTAGTTAAAAAATCTAATGACAATTCAGGATTTGTATTTCCACACATGAAAATATCAAATGCTGCAAAGCTTCTTTCAGGCCAAGTGTGAATACTTATATGTGATTCAGCTAATATAGCTACTCCCGAAACTCCTTGCCCTTCACCAAAATGATGGGTTTTTACTTGTAAAACNGAGGCACCAGCTGATTTAGCAGCCCTCATTAGTAGATCTCTAATTTTTATTTCATCTTCTAAATAAAGGCAATTCCACATATCAATTAGATAATGATGACCTGCATATATTTTGCCATTTTCTTCAACAAAATGATCAAGTGATGTATATTTATTTTTTGAATATTTAGAATCTAAGTCCATAAAATAAGTTCCTATATGATAAAAATATTTATGGTACCACTGGTCGGACTCGAACCGACACTGAGTTACCCCAAACGGATTTTGAATCCGTCGCGTCTACCAGTTCCGCCACAGTGGCTTAATAAAAAAATAATCAGTAATATATAATTTTTAATAGGGCAACAAAAAACTAATCAAATTCATATTTATTGATTAATACTGGAAGGTCTCTATACCAAGTCTCTTTAGCTAATTTATATCCTTTAATAAAATTTGGTAGCCCTTTATTAAATATTTCTAATGCACTGATGCCATTTGCAGAGGCTTCTTTTGCAGTTTTATCGATAAACGTAATCCATTTTTTAGTTTGTAAAACATCTTCTTTATTTTTTATTATATCGCCATGGCCAGGTATTAATATATCCCAATCTTTTTTTATAATTTCGTCTAAATAATTTTTCCAATTATAAATATTTGCATGGGGTGAGGTAGGGGCCCTTTGTCCAAAAACTAAATCTCCTACGAATAAAGTATTACTATTTATATCCTTAACAATTAAATCTCCATCTGAATGTCCTTCTTCATATAATTCAATAATAATATTCCTTGTACCTAAGTCTAAATTTATAGGGTATTCTTTTTCTTTATATTGAAATGAGGTTATTTTTGTATTAAAAAACCATTCTTCTCCTATGTTATTACTCAATTGCCTAAGTGACCTATTACCATACTTTATATATCTTTCTACTTCTGCCTCAGCCATAATAATTTCTGTATTAATTTCTAAATACTTAGAAATACCAAAAGAATGGTCGGCATGGTGATGAGTGACCACTAAATATTTTATAGGTAAATTAGAATAAGAATTGATGATATCTATTACATTTGAAGCATATAAATAACTTGGCCCAGCATCTATAACAAGTATAGCATTCTCACCTATTATAAAACCTGTATTACTTATTGCACCACCATTATCATCACTTGCATCATTATTATCACCTATAAAAACAAATACATTCTTGCTTACTTCAATAGGCATTAAATCAAAATTATTTGAAGAAAAAGTAGGATAAGTATAAAAATATAATAAAAAAATTATAATTTTATTAAGAAATCTCATTACATAGTATTATTTTTTTTAAAAGAAAAGAATTCTAATCCAAGTGAATCTTTGGCGTGTATTCTAACGCTTTGTCCTTTCTTAGGTAGATCCAATAATATAACAGGATCACTAGATAAAGCTGCAAAAGTTGTAATATCTGCAATAGGACCTTGATTGTCATCAACATGAATATTTTTTACAAAATATTCTGGAATAATTTCTCCTTGCACATCTGTAACAAAACCAGTTTCCATTGGATGGGTAATTTTTAATTTTATTCTTTCTGCTCCAGCTTCCCTTTCATACTGTTTAACAGCAATTTTTCCTATAGTTCCAGTCTCACATATTTCAACTGAAGGATCACAAGCAGGAGTTGAACATCCTCCAGCACTTGCTACAAATACCATTTTTGAACCAATATACCACACACCATTATCACCTAAAACTGCAGCTCTAACAGGAGAATCATCTTCTAATCTAATATTCATCCCAAGTGCTTCTATAGGTCTATATGGTTTAATAGCCATTGCTTGCTGGATAGGATTATTCTCTATAATTAATACAAAATTTTTAAAATTATGTAGTCTTTTAGGAAGCGTAACTATTAGCGGAACCTTATGCGCTTCCTCAATATAATCTTGCATTATAAGTTTGATATCATCAACAAAGACAATATTAATATCTTTTCCTAATAAATTATTTTGTAAATCGTACCATATTTCTGAATTCTTAGGGTTTAAAGCATCTATAGACTGCACTATGCTGTCAGAATTAGGAGTATTCCTTTTTCCTGTTGGACTAGAAGATAACTCTTCAGATAACTCTGCACCTGCTTTAAAATCAGAAAAAGGTCCTGCCACACTTACACCTGTGTATATAAATATTAGCAAAATAAAAAAATATTTAATCAAAGTTTTCCCCACAAATATATATATATAGTATATAGCTTAAAGTATACAGGACTTCAAATATTAACCTTTAATTTAATATGAAGAAATATAATATGATTTTGAAAAAACTTTATAATACAATTTTAAAACTTTCAGCCAAACCTAAAGCTGAGAAGTTCCTGGCTTTGGTAGCGTTTGCAGAAAGTTCTTTTTTTCCTATACCACCTGACTTATTACTTTTACCAATGGCTCTTTCAAGGCCTTTAAAATGGATTAGATTAGCATTAATTACCACAATATTTTCTGTTTTAGGAGGAGTTCTAGGATATTTAATCGGAGTATTTTTATGGGAAACTATAGGGCAATATATAATTGAATTTTATCATTTAGAAGAAAAATTTCTGACTTTTAAAGATAATTATAATACTAATGGCGCGATAATAGTATTTATCGCCGGATTTACTCCTATACCTTATAAATTAATTACTATTGCATCTGGTGGAATGAATTTAGATATAATAATATTCATTATTGCTTCTCTCTTATCAAGAGGCGCACGCTTCTTTTTATTAACTGGAATAATTAGAATATTTGGAAATACTGCTAAACAATTTATTGACAAATATTTCAGCATTATAACTTTTACTATAGGCTTTATTTTTATGATTTTATTACTATGGATATACTTTTGAATATGAAATTAAAAAATAATTTATTTAATCCATCATTTTTATCAATTATTATAGCAATATTTGCACTTTTAATTGCTTTTTACTATCAATATTTTTTAGGATATAAGCCGTGCTATTTATGTATGCTTCAAAGATATGGATATGCAGGCATAATATTAATAAGTTTAGTGGGAATATTTTATTATAATAATAAAATTATACCGATGTTATTAGGTATATTATTTATTATTATTATATCTATTAGTTTTTGGCATTTAGGTATAGAGCTACAATGGTGGGCAGCATCTTTAGAATGCTCAGGAATGACAGAAAATATAGGCAGTTTGACTGAAGAGTTAAAGAATATAAATAAAAATGAACCTATTGCTAAATGCGATCAAATGTCACCAAAATTGTTTAATATAACCTTAGTTCAATGGAGCTTCATATATGGGCTAGTTTCTCTAATAATTCTAACTATATTAATTGTTAAGTTTAATAAAAGAGAAGAATAATAATGAAAAGTACTTTAACTAATAATAAGGCTAAAAAGAAAATCATAGCTGATATGATAAGAGTTAACCAAGCTGGTGAATTTGGAGCACAAAAAATTTATGAAGGACAATTAGAAGTCTTTAAAGATGATAAAATTATTCAAAAAATGGCTAGTCAAGAAAAAATACATTTAGATACATTCAATAAAATACTAATTGAAAGAGGAATAAGACCTACTGCACTTTCACCATTATGGAGTGTGGGTGGATATTTGCTTGGATTAACTACTGCTTTAATAGATAGAAAAGCTGCTATGGCTTGCACCGTAGCTGTAGAGGAAGTCATAGAAGAACATTATAAAGAACAGCAAAATAATTTAAAACATGATAATACAGAAAAAGAACTTATAAAAATTATTAAAAAATTTAGAGAAGAGGAAATTGAACATAAAAACACTGCTTTAGAGCATAATGCCCAAGATGCTAAAGGTTATTACTTAATGACTAAAGGTATAAAAAAAATTACTAAGCTAGCTATTTTTCTATCAAAAAAAATATAAACTAAACTGTAAAAGATTCTCCACAACCACATCTAGCTGATTCATTTGGATTAATAAAGGTAAAACTTGACTGAAGTTTATCCTGATTCCAATCAACTTCTGAGCCAATTAAAAACAAAGTAGCGGCTGCATCAATATATATATTTACATTTTCTTTGACAATTTTCTCATCAGTTACTTTCTCTTCCGAGGCATAAGTTACATCATAAGTCATACCTGAGCACCCCCCCGTTTTTACTCCAAATCTAACACCTATTGTATCTTTAGGAGCATCTTTTAAGATAGATTTTATACGATTCAAAGCTCTATCGGTAATAGTTAATATTTCAGGTCTAGGTTGAGATGTTTTTTTCATTTTTATTCCTTTTAAAAAAAGCCCAATTCAAGGCGAGCAGCTTCACTCATATTATCTTGAGTCCAAGTAGGCTCCCAAACTATTTCAACTCTTACATCTTCTACATTATCACATTTTGAAACCGCTTCTGCAACTCTATCAGGAATAGTCTCTGCTTCAGGACAATTAGGAGTAGTTAATGTCATAGTAATTAAAATATTATTCTTCTCATCTATATCTATATTATATACAAGGCCCAATTCCCATATACTAACCGGTATTTCAGGGTCGTATACTGTTCCTAAAGCTTCGATTATAGCTTCTTTTAGGATTGTATTAGAATTCTCTATTTTAGTACTCATTTTTAAACTTTCTAAATATTAAAATAAATATAAATAATTTTCTAAACATTTTCAAAAACTTTACTTACTTTTAAAATTCCTTCTGCAAGAGATTCAAAATCATCTTTATTATTATAATATCCTACCGATGCTCTCACTGTAGAAGAAACATTATATCGTTCCATTGTTGGCTGAGCACAATGATGACCTGTTCTCACGGCAATGTTATATGTATTTAATAATGTACCTAAATCATGAGAATGAATATCTTTGTATATAAATGAAATTACACCTCCTCTTTTAGAAGGCTCTCCAATAATTTTTAATCCTTTAATGTTTTTTAAGATATTAACTCCTTCACTAATCACTTTTTTTGAATGGCCATAAATATTATTCATACCTATTTCTTTCATCCATTGTAAAGCACGGCCTAATCCAATAGCACCAACAATATTAGGAGTTCCAGCTTCAAATTTACTAGGTAAACCTGCGTAAGTAGTATTTTCAAAAGTAACTTTATCAATCATATCACCTCCGCCTTGATAAGGAGGAGCCTCAGATAAAATATCCTCTTTCCCATATAGTACTCCTATTCCAGAAGGGCCATAAGTTTTATGTCCAGAAAAAACATAAAAATCACAACCCATATCTTGTACATCAATCTCTAATAATGGAGCTGCCTGACAACCATCTATGAGTGTGAATATTCCTCTAGATTTAGCTTCCTTACATATTTCTTTTACAGGTATTATTGACCCAATCGCATTAGAAATATGAGTAATACTAATGAATTTTGTTTTTGAAGTAACATTTTTAAATACTGACTCAAAAGATACATCTCCATTTTCATCTGATTCAGCAATTTTAATAACTGCTTTATGTTTCTTTGCTGCGATTTGCCATGGAACAATATTTGAATGATGTTCTAATCTAGATAAAATTATTTCATCTCCTTCTTCAAGATTTATATCTGCAACTGTTGAGGTTACTAAATTTATAGCCTCTGTTGCTCCTCTTACAAATATAATTTCTTTAACGGAGCCTGCATTAATAAACTCTTTTACAGTCTCTCTAGCATCTTCATACATATCTGTTGCTTCTTGGCTAAGTTTATAAACACCTCTGTGGATATTTGCATAATGTTTTGAATACACTTCATTTATTGATTTTATAACGGAAAAAGGTTTTTGCGAGCTAGCGGCACTGTCTAGATATACTAAATTACTAGAATTAAAAATTGGAAACTGTGACCTTACTTCTTTTTCATCATATATTGTTTTGTGTAACTTAATCATTAAAATATTCCAACATTATATTTTTTGCTCTGCCAATAAAATTTGTATTGAGATCATCTAATATTATATTGCCAAAGGAATTCACTAATAATTTTCTAGCTTCCTTTTCAGGAATGCCCCTAGAACGTAAATAGAATAATTGTTCTATACTCAAATTGCCTACAGTCACTCCGTGTGAACATTTTACATCATCAGCTAATATCTCTAGTTCAGGTTTAGAGTTTACTCTAGCTTTATTACTTAATAATAAACTTTTACAAGACATATTTGCTAATGTTCCATCAGCTTCTTTATTTACTCTAATTTTACCCTGAAATGATGCTTTTGAATTTTCATTTAAGATTACTCTTGTATTTTGATTACTTGTACTATTATTTTTAGCATGCTTCACCTTAGTTAAGCCCTCAAGCAATGCATCTTTAGAGCCAAGCAACAACATATCTATTTTGGTTGAAGAATTTTCTGCTAAAAGATTTATTCTGTTTTCGGCTCTCACTTGCCCTAAAGCCTTAACGATTGTAGTACTGTTAAATTGTGAGTCTTTATGAATCTCTCCATGAATATTATTAATGTGTATATTATTACTGCTACCTTTTATAAAACAGTGAAAAGATAATGAAGCACCTTTAGATACATTAATATCGGTAACATTAGAAGTAAAAGCTAAATCATTTTCTGTATCATTTA
>NHFK01000033.1 GCA_002171375.1 Alphaproteobacteria bacterium TMED109 | reverse complement strand
GCACTTGCTGCAGGAGCAGCATGGCTTGGAACAGGGTCAGATTTAGGCGGATCTCTAAGAAACCCAGCAAGTTTTTGCGGAGTTGTAGGCTTAAGAACCACTCCAGGGACTATAGCTCATGGACCACAAAACCTTCCTTTTAATGATCTTTCGGTAGATGGGCCGATGGCAAGAACTGTTAAAGATATTGCGTTATTTTTGGATACTATGACAGGAATAGATTATAGAGACCCTCTATCAAGCATATCTAATGATAGGCCTTATCAAAACTTTATAAATGAAGACAAGCATAAATTAAATATTGGCATTACTGATGACTTTGGGGTTCTAGCCTGCGCTTCTGAAGTTCGTGATTCTATTAATCGTGCNGAAAAAATATTATTAGAAATGGGCCATAATGTAGAACGCGTCTATCCTGATTTGTCAGAATCAGAAAATACATTTCAAACTTTACGCGCGCACCTTCTAGCGACGGATAAAAGAGAGCTATACAAAAAACATAAAAATATATTAAAAGAAGATCTCAGGCTTAATATAGAAAAAGGTTTTAAATTAACGGAAGAACAAATTAGCAAAGCCAATGTTNCTAGAGGTCAAATTATAAAAAATACTAATGTGTTTTTTGAAAATTATGATTTTTTAATTGCTCCTTCTTCAATGGTAGCTCCTTTCANTATTAAGGAACACTGGCCTAAAAAAGTAGAAGATAAAATTTTTGATAATTATGTTAGTTGGCTAATGACTGCAGCCGCAATATCTTTAACAGGCTGCCCATCTTTAGCTGTCCCTTGTTCAACGACAAAAAATAATCTNCCAATNGGAATTCAAATTATAGGAAAAAGAAGAAATGAAGGACNGGTNTTAAATTTAGGACACAANTTTCAAAAACACTCTAATAATTATGCNATTACCCCATTCGANCCACATTANTGACTATGAAAGAAATGAAGTATAAAAACCATCTCATAACNATTTTCTTACTGTCTATTAAAAACTTATTTGANCCTAATGTTTTCAAGTGGGTGCTTTATTCAACTATATTAACACTCATTTCTCTNAGTTCCATNGCTTTTGNAATNGTATANTATGTTAAAGATTGGTTNGATACGGGAATACCATTCCTNGGTAATTTTTTGATGTATGGAGCAACACTTGCTGCAATNTGGGGATCAACTATTTTATTTGTTCCTACTTCAACAATTATTTTTTCAATATTTCAAGATAAAATAATTGATCAGATAGAAGGACAATATTATCCGGAAGCAAGCAAAGAATTAAAAATAAAATTTTTTACTTTATTTTTTGCTGGNGTAAAGCTTTTAGGTTGGTCGATATTGATAAATATAATAATTTTTCCTATAGCATTATTTTGGGGAAGTTCTCTTTTTTGGGTTCCTNTAAATATTCTTATTACAGGGTATTTAATTTCTAAAGAATATACAGAAGCTCTAGGCTTACGTAAATTGTCTTTTATAGAAGTGAAAGAGCTAAGAAATAATTTATTTTGGCCATGTTGGCTTTTTGGAGTAATAGGTGCTTTATTATTTTTTATTCCTATCATAAATTTATTTGCGGCTCCATTAGTAGCTATTCTTGTATTACATACTCTAAATACAAAAGGTTATAATGGGCCTATATCGGATTAGCTAGCTTTAGAAGGACATAAATCAGAAATAATGCATTCTGTGCATAACGGGTTTCTTGCTTTACATGTATAACGTCCATGTAATATTAACCAATGATGCGCATGGAAAAAATATTCTTCTGGTAAGCGTTTTATTAATTTTTTTTCCACTTCTTCTACATTTTTTCCTATCGCCAATCCTGTTCTATTGGATACTCTAAAAACATGAGTATCAACAGCAATAGTAGGTATACCAAAAGCCATACTAAGAACGACGTTTGCAGTTTTCCTTCCTACTCCAGGTAAAGATTCTAATTCCAAATGCGTTTTAGGTACTTTTCCATCAAATTTATCCAGTAGTTTTTGTGATAAACTAATTATATTTTTTGCTTTATTTTTATATANACCGATGGTTTTAATATTTTCTATAATTTTATTTTCACCTAGTGCTATCATTTCTCGAGGGGTCTTAGCGAAGGAAAATAACTTTTTTGTTGCCTTATTTACNCCAACGTCTGTAGATTGAGCACTTAAAACTACTGCTATCAATAAAGTATATGGTGATGTGTATTCCAATTCACCTTTAGGTTCAGGTGTCACTTTTGAGAACCTAGAAAAAATTTCCCAAATATTATTTTTAGATAGGCTTTTAGTCAAATTTACCTCTTAAAAGTATATTTTATTTGCAAAATAAAAATATAGCACTACTTTTACATCATGAAATACTATTTAGACATTAAAGTATATCCAAATCAATCCTTAACTTATAAAGGATTGTTCTTTTTAATGTTTTTTATAACTATTCCAGCTTCTTATATAGGNATTTCTTTTTTTATTATGGGTGCTTGGCCAGTTTTAGGCTTCATGGGGCTAGAAATTATATTAATTTATGTAGCATTTAAAGTATTATTTAAGAGAAGTGAATCTTATGAGCATATTTTATTAGATAAAGATAAGTTAAAGATATTTTACAATAAAAAAAACGTAACTTTAAAAGAAGTTGAATTAGAACCTACATGGCTTCAAGTTAAGGTAGAGGATATTTATAAAAATAAAGATGTATTAACCTTATCTTCGCATGGAAAAAAAATAGTACTAGGAAATTTTTTAATACCAAAAGAAAGACTTAAGCTTGCAAAAAAAATTCGGTATGGATTAAACGAATGGAAAAACCAATATATTACTAATTAAGCCCTAATACGTCTTTCATATTATAATATCCAGGCTCCTGATCCTTTAGCCACAATACAGCTCTAACNGCNCCNTTGGCAAAAACATCTCTATTAGTTGCCTTGTGTGCAATCTCTAATCTTTCACCATTGCCTGCAAATGTTACTATATGATCTCCAATTACATCTCCGCCTCTTTGAGTAGAAAAACCTATATCTCCTCTTTTTCTAGGTTGCTCTATTCCCCAACGGGACTTAATTGATTTTTCTGACAAATCAATATTTCTTCCAGCAGCCACAGCATTTCCCAAAGCTAGTGCAGTTCCAGAAGGAGAATCAATTTTTTCCCTATGNTGCATTTCATGAATTTCAACATCGTAATCTTCGTTTAAACTTTTGGATAACAGCTCTGTGTAATGTAATGCAACATTTACACCAACACTCATATTGGCTGCGTGCATAATTGGAATTGATTTAGAAAAATCTTTTATTTGGCTAACTTGCTCTTCATTAAATCCAGTAGTTCCTAAAACATATGAACAATTATGGCTCATTGCCGCTTTTATATTTTCAACTGAAGCNTCTGTAAAAGAGAAATCTATTATAGCATCACATTCTGCAAAAAATTTATCTGTATCAGAGGTTATATTAACGTTCGTTGGCTCTATATTAGCTATAACTCCAGAATCTTTGCCAACATTAGCATTTGCTTCATGTTCAAGAGCTCCTGTGAGATTAAATTTATTATTATTAACTACTGCCCGAATAAGCGCTTTTCCCATTTTTCCTGAAGCACCACATATTCCTACATTTGTTAGTGACATTTTTTACTGCCTTATTTTTTTTACTTTGTTTGTAAAGTTATTNCTTTCTGGATGATTAGAATTTTCTTCCAAGTTTTGTAGCTCCTCAAGCGCTTTTCTTTGTTGTTTATTTAAAGATACTGGTATTTCTGTATAAACATCAACATATAAATCNCCTTTATTAGAACTNTTTATAACCGGCATTCCCTTACCTCTTAACCTAAACCTATGTCCAGATTGTGTTCCAGCAGGGATTGTAACGCGAACTCTTCCTCCTGAAGGCGTAGGCACATCTACAGATCCACCGAGGGCAGCAAGCGTCATTGGAACCTTTGCTTCAATTAATAAATCTGATCCNTCCCTATTAAATAANGAGTGNGGCTTTAACTGAACAAATAAATAAAGATCGCCATTTGCAGTCCCGTTAGGTCCGGCTTCACCTTCNCCAGAGACNCTAATTCTTGTTCCGTCATCAACTCCGGCAGGTATACTTACATTTATTGTTTTTTCTCTTTGGACCCTGCCTTCGCCACCACATACTCGGCAAGGTTTGCTAATTATTTGCCCGCTACCTCCACAAGTTGGACAAGCTCTTTCTACCATAAAAAATCCTTGGCTAGAACGAACCTTACCNGAACCATTACAAGTACCACAAGTAACAGGCTGAGCACCATCTTCACCNCCAGTNCCTTTACATGCTCCACACAGNACATATGTATTTATTTTAATATCTTTTTTNAGTCCAGTATAAGCTTCACTGAAATCTAGTTCTAAATTATATCTTAAATCTGAGCCTCTCTGCGACTGTCTTTGACCTCCGCCTCCGCCCATAAAGTCTCCAAACAAATCTTCAAAAATGTCTGAAAATCCTCCAGCTCCGCCGGGACCTCCGGGTCCTCCAGGTCCTGCTGAATTTCCTTCAAAAGCTGCATGTCCATATTGGTCATATGCTGCTTTTTTTTGTGGNTCTTTTAAAACGTCATAAGCCTGACCTACTTCTCTAAATTTTTCCTCTGCNGCTTTATCACCAGGGTTTTTGTCTGGGTGATATTGCATAGCAAGTTTTCTAAATTTTTTTTTCAGCTCTGCATCGGAAGTATCTCTATCTGCTCCAAGGATTTCATAATAATCACGCATCTTATTTGTACCTATATTTTTAAAGAAATACGCTATTAATTATTTATCAGCAGCTTTCTCATCTTTTTCATCTGGNTTTACTTCTTCGAAATCAGCATCAACAACGTCCGCTTCTTTTTCTGATGTTTTGCCNTCTTCTCCTTCCGCACCAGGTGCAGCAGCAGCCTGTTCCTGACTTTCTTTATACATCATTTCACCTAACTTCATAGCGGAAGAATTTAAAACTTCAACTTTAGCTTTTATCTCTTCNCCTGNAGAGTCTGCATTAGCGAGAACATCTTTTAATTCTTTAACAGAAGANTCAATTTTATCTTTATCCTCAGCAGGAAGTTTTTCTCCGTGTTCTTTCATACTTTTTTCTGTAGAATAAACTAAGGCATCAGCTTCATTTCTAGCATCTATAGATTCTTTTTTCTTTTTATCCTCTTCAGCATGNGATTCAGCATCTTTCACCATATTCTCTATNTCTGAGTCAGATAANCCTCCAGAAGCCTGTATCTTAATTTTTTGTTCTTTATTTGTTGCCTTATCCTTGGCNGANACATTTACAATACCATTAGCATCNATATCAAATGTAACTTCAATTTGAGGCATTCCTCTTGGCGCCGGCGGTATTCCNACTAAATCAAAATTACCAAGCATTTTATTGTCTGCAGCCATTTCTCTTTCGCCCTGGAAAACTCTAATAGTTACAGCTGTTTGATTATCTTCTGCGGTAGAGAATGTCTGGCTTTTTCTTGTAGGTATAGTTGTATTTCTCTCAATTAATCGAGTAAATACGCCCCCTAAAGTTTCAATTCCTAAAGATAACGGAGTTACATCAAGCAGTAAAACATCTTTAACATCACCAGCTAATACAGCTCCTTGTATAGCAGCGCCTAACGCTACACACTCGTCTGGGTTTACACCTTTATTAGGTTCTTTACCAAAAAATTCTTTAACTGTTTCAACAATTTTAGGCATACGAGTCATTCCACCTACCAGAACAACTTCATCTATTTCACTTGCAGAAATACCGGCATCTTTTAAAGCTGCTTTACAAGGTTCTATTGTTCTTTTTACAAAATCTTCAACAAGACTCTCTAACTTCGCCCTTGTAAATTTAAGAGTTAAGTGCTTCGGTCCTGAAGCGTCAGCTGTTATAAATGGTAAATTAATATCTGTTTGAGCAGTAGATGAAAGCTCAATTTTAGCTTTTTCTGCGGCTTCTTTTAGTCTTTGTAGTGCTAAATTATCTGATTTTAAATCTACTCCATTTTCTTTTTTAAATTCGTCAACAAGATACTCTACTATTTTAGTATCAAAATCTTCTCCTCCAAGAAAAGTATCTCCATTTGTGGATTTTACCTCAAAGACCCCGTCACCAATTTCTAGAACAGAAACATCAAATGTTCCTCCTCCTAAGTCATATACTACTATAGTTCCTGACTCTTTCTTATCTAACCCATAAGATAAACTAGCTGCTGTTGGTTCATTAATTATTCTTAAAACATCTAGGCCTGCAATTTTTCCTGCGTCCTTAGTTGCTTGTCTCTGTGCATCATTAAAGTATGCTGGCACGGTAATAACGGCCTCTGTAACCTCATGTCCTAAATGAGCTTCAGCCGTTTCCTTCATTTTTTGTAAAACATAAGCACTTACTTGACTTGGAGCATAATCTTTACCTGCTGCATTAACCCAAGCATCTCCTCCATCGGACTTAACAATTTTAAAAGGAACCATATCCTTATCTTTAGTAACTTTTTCGTCTGAGAAAGGTCTGCCTATTAATCTTTTAATTGCGAATAAAGTATTTTCTGGGTTTGTTACTGCTTGTCTTTTAGCAGCTTGTCCTACTAAAGTTTCGTCATTATCAGTGAAAGCCACTATTGAAGGTGTTGTTCTCGCACCTTCTGCATTTTCTATAACTTTAGCATTACCGCCCTCCATAACAGCTACACAGCTATTAGTAGTTCCTAAATCAATTCCAATTACTTTACCCATTATATTTTTCTCTCTTTAATTTTTAATAAAATTTGTCTGCAGGAAATATATGGGGACTAAAAAATAAAACACAAGTGCTTAATATAAAAAAATTACTCTAGCTTTAAATTTTTAATATTTTCGCTTAAGACGTTAACTAGACCNAATAAAAACTTATCATTAATATCAGGAAAAACATATGTNAANTGTAAACGAGTTAAAACGTCTTCTTTAAGCGCAAAAATATGCCAAAAGAAATTATTNAGAATTACACNAGCTTCTTTATCTTCCTCAGCTTTATTACAAGAAATCAGATAAGTATCTTTTCCTGTNGANAGTAAGGAAATATTTTTAACTTTTTCATCCTCTCCAATAGATGAGGCTATATGCTGCATGTATTCAGATGTTATTTTAGTTTCTTTTGGAATGCTTAGTTCATCACAATTCAAAAAAAGCATGGCATCTTCATAGCCAGTAACCCTACTTACAAAAGATTTCTCTTCCTTATTAATCTCGGAAGGCCAGGAANTTGGCATTAACATACTTAAGCCACTCCAAGGTGAAATTATATCTTGTTTTAATCTTAATATCCTTGCAGAAACTTTAGCTTCAATATCCAATTCCGTCTCTTCAGTAATAAAGCTGCATTTTTCTAATTTTTTTTCTATTTTTAATAAAATCTTGTTTACTGCTTCATCTGAAGAAGGATTAGACATCCATGATAAAGCCAAGGTTACAAGCCTTATAGTTCTAGATCCTACTATTGTTGCTTTTCTCCATACCTTTACCTTCTCACCAGATTCTANGTTTGCTTGATATTCAATTCCATATATAGAATTTGAAGTAACTTTTATATCCAGGTCAGGGTGAGATTCAAGTAAAATAGGGTCAAATAAATGATCTTTAAGTTTATTATCTTTATTATACTTTGGATCATCTAAACTAATGATTTTAACATTTAAAACTGGGTATTTACCTGTATTGAAACGTACATCTGCTTTTGAGCTATCTTCATCAAAGTATGTAACATCCCATGATGAGTCTAAAGGCATTTCAAAAGAACTATCAGCTAANTTTAAAACATCCATTATAACCCCATAAATCTATNCTTCTTATGATTCTTTCTTACTTACGCCTACCATAGCAGGTCTTAACAATCTNTCATAAATTTTATATCCACATTGCAATACTTCACATACACATCCAGGTTCAAATTCATTTGTTGGAACTTCTAACATTGCCTGATGAATATTATGATCAAAGGAATCTCCTTTATTTGGCTCAATAGTCTCTATTCCATTTTGTTTTAAANCCGTATAAATTTCTTTAACCGTTANTTCAACTCCTTCATGTAAAGAAGCATAATTTTTTTCTATTTCTTTTTTATTTTTTAATTCTTTAGGAGAAGCTTTTAATGCTCTATCAAAATTATCTAATATAGAAAAAAGGCCTCGTGCTAAATTAGAAGCCCCATATCTAGCATTTTCTTGTTTCTCCTTTTCCATTCTTCTTCTCATATTTTCAACATCAGCTAATGCNCTTAATTTAGAATCATTCTCTTCTGCTAATTCTGCTTTAAGAGTTTCAATTTCTTCTGAAATTTTATTTTCTTTTTCATCAANAGAAACATNTTCTTTTGAATCTATTTCTTCAGNATCTTCTTTTAAAACNGTTTTGTTATTTTTAGTCTTTTTTGTCATANGAGCTCCTATTAATATTTAAAGTAAATATTGTGATTAAATACTATATATACAAGTAATTATTTAAATAACTTTGAAATTGCCTTAGCAGTAAAGTCCACCATAGGAATAATTCTTCCATAATTTACTCTAATAGGCCCTATCACACCAATTGCTCCTAAAGTTTTAGCCTTACTTTTATTATCCTTAGCCTTAAATGGAGCCAAAATCATAGAACAACCAGAATAATCAAACAATTTATTATCTGCCCCAATGAAAACATGAACCCCTGTTCCTGATAAAGAGTTTTTTAATAATTCTGTTAATGTTTTTTCTTGTTCTATTTTCTCAAATAGTTCATTTATTTTTTTAAAATCCTCCTGGGTACTTATATCATTATAAATGTTATTTTTACCTGTAACTATTAACGACGGGTAATCCATATCTCCAGTTTTAATAGCTAGGCCAGCTTTTATAACTTTTTCTGAAACTATATCTATTTCTTTTCTATGGTTAAGTAANTCTTCTTCAATTGTATTTTTTACGTCTTCAAGAGTGCTTCCAGCAAGTCTAGAATTTAAAAAATTTGATGCTTCAATTAAATTTATTANNGGTGTNCCCTTNGGAATATCTATTATTCTNTTTTCCACAAGNCCAAAAATATCAACAATAACAACTAAAGCTTTAGCATTATCTAAAGGTACAAATTCTATATGTTTTATTGCTCTTTCAAATGTTGGTGCCATTACAAGACTGACACAATTAGACAATCCAGATAAAGCATTAGAAGTTTCGCTCAAAATATCTTTTAAACTTTTGCCTGTTCCTACCGAAAGCGCTTCTATACTACTTTTTTCATCACTAGATATATCACCTACTTGCAACAAACCGTCTATAAAAAGTTTTAAACCTGTCTCAGTTGGCAACCTACCAGCAGATATATGAGGGGATTTTAATAAATTTAATCCCTCTAAATTAGACATTACATTTCTGATTGTAGCCGAGGCCAAAGATGGTGAAAGTTTTTTAGATAAAGTTTTAGATCCAATAGGGTTACCTGTCTCTATATAAGACTCAACTATATGCTGAAGAATCTTTCTTGAGCGACTATCTAATGAAGATAATAATGCTGTATTATTTTTTATATTATTCAATAATTTTTTCTCACATAGTATTATACTATATAATTATAATATTTTATGAGGAAACAATAAATGAATAATATAATATTCAAAAGAATATCTGGAAGAGCTCTAAACCAAGCCAGAGAAGTAAAAATAATTAAAAATTACATTAAAAATTCAAAGGCTTCTTGCCTAATAAATATTGGAGAAACAAGTGTTATTTGTACTGCATCTATAGAAAAAAAAGTTCCTCATTGGCTAAAAGATTCTGGTGAGGGCTGGCTTACAGCAGAATATGGCATGTTACCAGCCTCAACACATACTAGAAATAACAGAGAATCCTCCAAAGGAAAACAAAGTGGTAGGACTTTAGAAATACAGAGATTAATAGGAAGGTCTCTCAGGGCTTCTCTCGATTTAAAGAAGCTTAATGAATTACAAATTAAAGTAGACTGCGATGTCATAAATGCAGACGGAGGAACTAGAACGGCCTCTATAACAGGTGGCTGGATAGTTTTAAATTTATTAATTGAATCTTTATTAAAAAATAAAACGCTTAAGACAAACCCTATTACAGATCAAATTGCTGCTATATCCTGTGGAATCTATGAAGGATTAGAGATGCTTGATTTAGACTATTACGAAGATAGTAATACAGAAACAGATGCAAATTTTATTATCTCCAAATCTAAAAATCTCATAGAAGTACAAGCTACAGCTGAAAAAGGTAACTTTAGTAAAAAACAACTAAATACATTAATAGATCTAGCTTCTGAAGNNTGTGATAAGTTATTTAATATACAGTCAGAGGTATTAAACAATGATTAATAGAATTGAATTACCAAAAGAAGTAATAATAGCTAGCCATAACCCTGGAAAAGTAAAAGAAATAAATATTCTACTAAATGATATAGGAATAAAAGCTTTTCCCATTTCTCTATTTTCAGATATTGAGCCAATTGAAAATGGAAGTAGTTTTTCTGAAAATGCTTTAATAAAAGCACGTAATGCTAGACAATTATCTAATAAGACTTCTTTAGCAGACGATTCTGGTTTGTGTGTAGATGCTCTTGACGGTGCGCCAGGAATTTATTCCGCAAGATGGGCAGGTGCAGAAAAAGATTTTGATCTAGCAATGTCTTTAATTGAAGAAAAATTACAAGGAATTGACAATAAAAAAGCTTGTTTTATTTGTGCCTTAGCAATAGTAAATGAAAAAAATGAAGAGTATGTTTTTGAAGGAAAAATTAATGGCGCTTTAACTTTTCCCAAGAAAGGTAAAAGAGGTTTTGGGTATGACCCAATTTTTATTCCTGAAAATCATACAATTACTTTTGGAGAGATGGCTCCTAATAAAAAAGACCTAATAAGCCACAGAGGTGTGGCATTTAAAAAACTAAAAGAGAGTATAATTGTTAATTAATAATAAAGANATCGCACTATATGTACATTGGCCATATTGTCTAAANAAATGTCCATATTGTGATTTTAATAGTCATGTTACTAGACAGCCTATAGATATCAATGTATGGGAAACGGCATATAAAAATGAAATAGAGGCCGAGCAAAATATACTAGGAAAAAAAACTGTAAGGAGTATATTTTTTGGTGGAGGCACTCCAAGCTTAATGCCCCCAAAATTACTTGAAAGCATTTTAAACCAAGTAAGCAAAAAATGGGCTTTTTCAAAAAACATAGAAATCACCCTTGAAGCAAACCCCTCTAGTGTAGAAATTAAAAATTTTAGCACTCTTAAAAAAGTAGGCGTAAATAGATTATCTTTAGGCTTTCAGTCTTTAAATAATAATTCACTAAAATTTTTAGGNAGAAATCATTCTGTTAAAAATGGTTTAAAGGCTCTAGAAACTGCAAAAAATATTTTTAAAAGAGTTTCTTTTGATTTAATATATGGTCTACCGGACCATNATGAAAAAATGTGGGAAAAAGAGCTCAACGAAGCAATCCAAATATCAGGAGAACATATTTCAGCTTATCAATTAACTATTGAGAAAGGAACTCCTTTCTACGCATCATATAGAGACAAGAAGTTTGAACTACCTCCTGAGAAGACCCTTTTAAATTTGTACAATATGACAGATGAGCTGCTTAGCCAAGCTCANCTTAAAAAATATGAAGTATCAAATTATGCTTTTAAAAACTCAGAATGTGTTCATAACTATAAAATCTGGGAAGGATCAGAATATTGTGGAATAGGCCCTGGAGCTCATGGCCGTTTGATACTTGATAATAAATGGTATGCGAGTCATAAATTTTCTGCACCAAAAATATGGCTTAATAAAAATTTAAAAAAAAAGAGCTCCTTATATCTAAATAAAGAAATATCCAATATTGAAAGAGCACAAGAAATTTTATTAACTAGCCTAAGGTTAACCAAGGGAATAGATATAAAAGAAGCTTTTAACAAATTAAGCATTAATTCCAATAATGATATTCTTAATGAAAATGAATTAAGAAAATTTAAAGAATTAAATTTGATAGATGAGACTGATTCATTGCTAAAAGTTACAAATAAAGGATTTCCTATTTTGAATTATATTACTAATAATTTAATATTATAAATTAAGGCATTATATCTCGTTTCTTTACAAAATTTCTTTTCATAACTTCATATGAAACAAACTTTCTATAAACTCCACCATTACTATCTACTTTAAAAAAACCAAAGATGCCATTAAAGCCTGAAGGGCTTGTCAGAAAATTTAATAACTGTTGAGTAGTTTTTGAATTTTTTAATCCCACAGATAATAGAGCTAATATGTCATAGCCTAAACCACTTATTTCATTTGGGACCTCATCATATAGCCTGAAATACCTAGAAACAAATGTCTCATAAGAAAATTGCTGCGCAGCTACGAAATATCCACCTAATAATGCTGGCTCTCCTAAAATTTCATGATTATTCCATCCAGATATGCCGAAAAATTTTATTTCTTTAGGGTCTATTCCTCTATATTGGGCCCTAGATGATATTTCTTTAAGTTGTTTTCCAGATGCAACAATTAATAATCCATTATCCTTTATGAAGTTCTCCTTATTAAAGGTCATACTGAATTTAGAAAAGTCTTTAGCTTTTTTATCATATCTATACATATGATTAATTTTAATATTATTGAGAATGCTGGCCTTTCTACTTTCTTGTAAAATAATGTCTCCATAAATACTTTTGGGAACAATTAAAGAGATATTAGTTATAGAATGAAATTTCATCTCATTAAATATAGCTCTTACTTGTTGTTTAGGAGAAAAACCTAATGCCCAAAGACCTTCTTTTTTTACTGTTCCATCATTTGTAAAAGAAAAAATAGGTATATGTTCACTAATATTCTTTCTTATTTCTGAAGCTTGGAAAGCAAAAATAGGTCCAATTATTAAAGCTNCACCTTCTTGTTCTAGTTCAATGGCAGCCTGAATAGCCTTTTCTAAGCTTTCTCCTGAGTCCTTAAATAATAACTGAATATTTATAGACTTTGTTTCAAATAATGCCATCTCTAAGGCATGGGAAATTGATATNCCTAATTTTTTATTCTCTCCCGATAAAGGAAGTAAAATTCCTATTTTCACTATATTTTCTAATAAAGTATCCTTAACTTCTTTTTTTTCTTCTTTTTTTACAAGCTTTTGAATTTTTTTACTTTCATTTATTTCTATATTTTTTAACTTTTTTTCTTCTACAATTTCTATATTTTGAGTGTCTTCTTTTTCTTCTATTGCCTCTTCTTTATTTTCTTCTTCCACGGANTGGTCATCGTCAATAATAATTACTTCCTCCGGCATAAACTTTTCAGTTGCACAAGAAATTAAAAATAAAAACATAAAAATAAAAAAATATTTCACAAATGCCTGCCTTTTTAAAATATAGTAATATGAAATAATATATTTATAACTATAAGGTATTATGAAAAAAAATAACATAGGAAGTATATCTGTAATTTCAACTCCCATTGGTAATTCAGAAGATATTACAATTAGGGCAATCAGAACTTTAAATGAAATAGATATTATCGCGTGCGAAGATACACGCGTAACATCAAAATTATGCAATATGCATGAAATAAATTATAAAGGTAAACTTGTGCCTTATCATGAGCATAACTCTGTTAAAATGATTCCCCTTATATTAAAAAAACTTANAGAAGGTTTTAATGTTGGGTTAGTTACAGATGCAGGAACACCATTAATTTCTGACCCAGGATATAAGTTAATAAAAAAAGCACTAGATAATAATATCATTGTAAAGAGCGTTCCAGGGCCTAGCGCATTAACTGCTGCTATTTCTATTTCTGGCATAAGTACAGATCAATTTATGTTTTCAGGTTTTCTTCCNAGAAAAGCTTCCTTAAGAAATAAAAAACTGTCTTCATTAGCTAATCTTGAGTCATCTATAGTTATATNTGAAAATGCAACTAGACTGAATAAATTATTAATAGAACTATACTCTTCATTAGGAAATAGAAATATAAGTATAATAAGGGAAATTACAAAAATATATGAAGAAAANATTAGAGGAAAAATTAAGGATGTAATAAAATTATTAGAAGATAAAAAGNTAAAAGGAGAATTAGTAATTTTAATTGAAAAGCCTGAAGAAGATAATAATATTTATACTGATGAAAAAATTATAGATATGCTCAAAATTGATGTCTCCAAACTAGGCGTTTCTAAAGCATCTAAAAAAATTTCAAAAATTACTTCCATTAAAAGCGATTATATCTATAAACTGGCATTAAAGCTGAATAAATCTGATTTTTAAATAAAGGAACACAGAAATGCTTAAAGTTTTGTATAAAAATTTAACTCTATTTTTGATTTTAGTTTCTTTATCTGGTTGTGCCAGCGCCATAATAGGAGGAGTNGCTACCGTAGGAGTGGCTACTGTCCAAGAAAGATCAGTTAAAGATGCCGCTATTGATTTAAAGTTAGAGNTACAGATCCAAGAAGCTTTAATGAGATCAAGCATAGAAAAACTATTTATAAGTGTAGATATTCATATTATTGAACAAAGAGTATTATTAATTGGAAATGTTGACTCACAGGAATTAAGAGATAAGGCTGCAAAAATAGTTTGGGAAACATCTCCTAAAGTTAAAGAAGTTTTAAATGAAATTACTATAGGAAATAAGNCCTCTTTAGTTAGTGAGGCAAAAGATGCAAGAATTTCATTATCCCTGTCTGGCCTTCTAATTTCGGATACTGAAGTTTCTGATATAAATTTTAGCCATTCTGTATCCAAACAAGTAATTTATTTAATGGGAATAGCCTCAAATGATGCGGAAGTAGACAAAGTAATTTATCATGCGAGAACTGTCAAAGGCGTAAAAAAAGTTATCAGCCATATTATAATTAAAAATGATAAGAGAAGGCTATAATTAATTATGTCTAAAGTATCAATCCAGATGGACCCNATAGAACTTATTGATATTAAAGCAGATACTACTTTTGCTCTAGCTTTGGAGGCGTATAAAAGAGGTCATGAATTGTTCTACTTCAACCCTAAAAATTTAACGTTTAATAATGGTATTGTTACCGCNAGAGGTAAAAATATTTTAAAAATACAAAATAAAATTAGTGAGCATGTTGTTCTTTCAGAGGAAGAAACAAGAGANTTATCTTCTGAAGATATTATATTGTTGAGACAAGACCCTCCTTTTGATATGACATATATTACCAATACGCATATTTTAGAGATTCTTCACCCTAAGACATTTGTAGTAAACAGTCCTTTTGAAGTTAGAAATGCTCCAGAAAAATTATTCGTAAATAAATTTAAAGAATTTATTCCTGAAACATTNATTACTAGAGATATTATAGAAATAAATAAATTTAAGAAAGAGTTTAAAGAAATTATAGTAAAGCCTCTTTATGGTAATGGAGGAAAACAGGTGTTTCATATTAGACAGGATGATCCTAATTTTACGTCCTTATTGGAAATGTTTTTCGAGCATTCTAACGAGCCCATTATTATCCAAAGATACCTCCCTCAAGTAAGAAATGGTGACTGTAGAGTTATTATGATCAACGGTGAAATAGCAGGNGCCGTTAATAGAGTNCCGCCGAAAGGCGAAGCAAGATCAAACTTACATGTAGGAGGAAGAGCAGAAAAAAAAATACTTAATAAAAAAGAAATCGAAATATGTGAAGCGCTTAGTGAAGAATTAAAAAAGAAAGAATTAATCCTGGTAGGATTGGACATAATAGGCAATTATTTAACAGAGATTAATGTTACTTCTCCCACCGGGGTACAAGAAATATCTAAATTTNATAATTTTAATATAAGCTCTAAGTTTTGGGACTCTGTTGAAAACTATATTTAGTCTANTTCTAGTTTTTTAATAAAGCTTCCCAGAGGCTGNCCTCCTAAAATATGAAAATGAAGATGTTGTACTTCCTGATGACCATTTTCACCTATATTAGTTAATAATCTATATCCTGCTTCCCTTAAATTTTTCATTTTCACAACTTTAGCTATCCCATCAAACAGGTCTATCTTTTCATTTTTATCTGCATTTAAAATAAAGTCATTTAAATTTACATAGGGGTTTTTTGGGATTAATAGTACATGTATTTTTGCGCGTGGATTAATGTCTTCAAAAGCGATACAATGNTCTGTATCTAAAACCTTATCACAAGGAANGTCTCCATTAATTATTTTAAAAAAAATATTATTTTTATCATAACTTTTCTGCAANATAAAGCCCTTCTTATTTCCTATTTTTCTTTTCCATTAAACCTGAAATAGACTCTCTTTTTATAAGTTCTTCCATTATATCTTCTGGTTGTAAGCCAGCTGAGCGCCACAATACTAATAGATGAAAAAGCAAATCCGCAGATTCTTTTGTAGTGTCTTCTTTATTCAAGCTTAACGCCGCCAGAGATGTTTCTACTGCTTCTTCTCCAAGCTTCTTTGCNCATTCTTTAATGCCTTTAGATAATAAAGCAGAAACATAAGAATTTTCAGGAGAAGAATTGGCAGCTCTTTCTTCTATAGTGTTCCACAAATCTTCTAGTTTTTTAAATTGATTGTTTTCTGTCATTAATCATTCCTAAAAAAGGCGCTATAATANTTTGCTAATTTATAGCCTAGTATTAAGGCCAGCATCTGTCATTGCTTTTCTTGCATCTTTTATTTTAAATTTTCCAAAATGAAATATAGAGGCCGCCAATACTGCGCTAGCNCCTCCTTTTTTTACCCCTTCCACTAAATGGTCAAGAGTTCCTACTCCTCCAGAAGCTATTACGGGAACAGTTACTTTAGAAGTAATCTCTTTTAACAAATCAAGGTCAAAGCCTTTTCCAGTGCCATCTCTATCCATTGAGGTCAATAATAATTCTCCTGCTCCTTTTTCTGCTACAAACTTAGCCCATTCTACTGCATCTAAGCCTGTTTCTTTTCTACCTCCATGAGAATAAACCATCCACTTATCTTTAACTTTTTTTGCGTCTATTGCTACAACAATACATTGAGAGCCAAATTTATTCGCCCCTTCTTGAATTAATTCTGGGGAAGATATAGCACTGGTATTTATTCCAACTTTATCAGCACCTGCCAAAAGCAAGTTTCTAATATCTAATATACTTCTTACTCCTCCCCCAACTGTTAAAGGCATGAAACACTTATTTGCAGTTTTTTTTACTACATCTAGTATAATGTTTCTATTATCTGAACTAGCTGTAATGTCTAAAAAACATAATTCATCTGCTCCCTGCGCATCATAGACTTTAGCCTGTTCTACTGGATCTCCGGCATCAACTAAATCAACAAAATTTATGCCTTTTACAACTCGGCCACCTTTAACATCTAGGCATGGTATAATTCTCGTCTTTAACATCAATTACCTAATATTTTATTACATTCTGAAACACTTAATCGTTTATCATAAATAGCTCGTCCACTTATGACGCCCATAATTCCTTTTTTTTCTGTGCTTTTAATTTCTTTAATGTCTTTTAAGGAAGATACTCCTCCTGATATTATAATTGGTATCTTAGTGTTTTCTGCAAAAGCCAATGTTTCTTCTAATGCAGGGCCTATTAAGATACCATCTCTACTAATATCTGTATATATAATTGCGGAAACGTCTACAGGTTCGAATTTTTTAACTAAATCCAAAGCTGAAATTTGAGATTGTTCAACCCAACCTTCTGTTGCAATTTTTCCATTTCTTACATCTATAGCTATTGCAATTTTTCCTGGATATTTTTCACACGCTCTAATAACTAATTCTGGATTTTTTAATGCCATAGTACCTATAATTAACCTATTAATTCCTGAACTTAACCAGAAATCAATGGTTTCAAAGTTACGAATTCCACCACCTAATTGAATTTTTATATCTACTTTTTTTATAATACTTTCTACTATCTCTTGATTTACAGGCTTTCCTTCAATGGCTCCGTTTAAATCAACTAGGTGTAGCCATGAACAGCCAGCATCATAAAAAGATTGTGCTCTTGCTACGGGATCTAAGTCAAAAACGGTA
Organism: Alphaproteobacteria bacterium TMED109; assembly: GCA_002171375.1. Taxonomy (GTDB): domain Bacteria; phylum Pseudomonadota; class Alphaproteobacteria; order TMED109; family TMED109; genus TMED109. The sequence continues at coordinate 10,440 of NHFK01000033.1, read as the reverse complement.
GACTGTAACATGTCTCCTTGTTTTAGCCTTACACACTTACCGTCTTTTAAATCTATCGCAGGAAAAAATATCATTTATTTCTGTCTATACGCTTATGGTAAAAAAAGCCAGGAACAGCTTTTTCTTTAACAATGTGATATGCAGGAAGAGTTCCCCATCTTACATAACCCGCATTCTCATATAAACTTATAGCTCTATCTTGTGTCTTTCTCACCTCTAATAAAACTTGGCTAAAGCCGCTTTTATAAGCTAATTCCTCTCCAGCCTCTAACAACATTCTAGCTAAACCATGCCCTCTTGCCCAAGGGGAAACAAAATGAGTATCTATGCTNGCAGAAAAAGACGATGCTTCATTACTTTTATTTGGAAATACTAATTGAAGAGATGCAGCAACTGCTCCCTCAAAACTCCCAATAAAAAGATTTCTTTGTGGCATTGCGAGCACTCCCTTCCAATAATTTTCTAAATTTTGTCTTGGAGGGGGTTTAATCCAACTAAAACCAATACCTTTTTCTATAGCCTCTTCTGTCGCTTTACAAAGTTCTTGTAATTCTCCTGCACTAAACTTTTTTATTAAGTTTACTGATAGTTTTTTACTCTTATTTATCATGGNGTCCATTCTAAAAAGTTTTTTATAAATTGAATTCCNGCAATTTGGCTTTTTTCTGGATGAAATTGTGTTCCTAAAATATTGTTTTTTAAAACTATTGAAGTTATATCACTTCCATAACGCGTTTTTGCAAGAACAAAATCATTATCTTTTACATTAAACTGATAAGAATGTACAAAATAAAAGTCTTCATTTTTTTTTATTTCTTTTAATAATGGGTGAGCACANNCAAAAGATATAGAATTCCANCCCATGTGAGGAATTTTAATACTAGAGTCAATAGTTTTTATAGAAGTTACTTCTCCATCAATCCATGCCAAGCCANCTGTATGGCCGTACTCTTTACTATAGTTTGCTAATAATTGCATTCCAACACAAATACCTAAAAAAGCCTTATTTTCTTCAAGAACCTTTTTTGTTAACATTTCTATTAAACCTGAATGNTTTTCTAGCCCCTTCATACAATCTGCGAAAGCACCTACGCCTGGCAAAACTATTTTTTCTGACTCATTTAGCTCTTTAATATTATCAATTACTTTTATATGTATTTTTGNAGAAACTAAACTTGCTGCTTTTTCAAATGATTTAAAAACAGAGCGGATATTTCCCGATCCATAATCTATTATTCCTACNCGCATTTTAAATAACTCTCTTACTAACCGTCTTTCCTTAAAACGCCTTTAGTAGAAGGCACTCTACCTGAAATTCTTGGTACTAATTGGACGGCATCTCTCAAAGATCTTGCTAAACCTTTATAACAAGACTCAATTATATGGTGGTTATTTGTTCCGTAAAGATTTTCCACATGAATATTTGCTCCCAACGCTTGTGAAAAAGCTTGAAACCATTCTTTAAAAAGCTCCGTATCCATTTCTCCTAATCGTTTTTGCGTGAAAGCGACTTTCCATACCAAATAAGGTCGGCCAGATAAATCGATAACTACTCTTGTCAAAGTTTCATCCATAGGAATATGTGCATTCCCGTATCTATTAATTCCTTTTCGTTCTCCTAAAGCCTTAGATATTGCATCTCCTAATACGTAACCAGAGTCTTCTGTAGTATGATGATCATCAATATGTAAATCGCCTTTTGCTTTTAGTGTTACATCAATTAAGCCATGGCGTGATATTTGTTCAACCATGTGGTCAAGAAACCCTATTCCTGTGTCAATTTTTGCTTTACCAGTCCCATCCAAGTTGACTAATGATGAAATTTTAGTCTCTTTTGTATTTCTTTGTACTTTTGCTTTACGCATTTATTGATCCTAATCTTATTTTAAAGATGTCTTTATAATATAATAGTATATTCCTATGCCATAATTAATATTTTATTTCTTTATATCTTTTTAATAAAACATACAAAGCACCATCACCTCCATCACGTGCAGCTGCCCAAGATGTCATCAAAATTACTTCTCTCAAAGGAGAGAGATTAAGCCATCGAGGCACTTCTTTTTTTAATACACCTTCTGCTCCAGAGGCACCTAATTTTTTGCCTGTAATAATAAGTAATGTTCTTATATTTCTTTTATAACACTTAATAATCTCTTCATTCAAATAATTATGCGCTCCATACTGAGTATATCCATGTAGGTCATATACTTTTTCTGGCCTAAATTTTCCTTTTTTTATATCTTGTGCTTGTTTTAAAGATATACCCGTCGGAATTTCTTTAGGATCGAGCGTTTCTAAATTACCTTTAATATTAACTAAAGGCATTTCCTTCTTNTTCTTTTCTTTAATAAATGTACTTTCTCTTTTATTGCTCTTTTCAATTACTTGCTTTTGAATAGGTNTTCTAATCTCAGGTTTATTNTTAAAAACTATTCTATTTGTTTTTTCATACTTTTTNGTTTTNTTAGAAACAGTTTCCCATAAATCCTTNTCNTCNTCTGAAAAATTATTNTTNNTTTCTTTTGTCATTTTATAACTNCTTAAAAATTTATTAAAATANATACTNGNAAATATATAGAAAGTAAGTTTAATTAAAAATTTCTTTTTTATAAGACATATCCAAAATATTTTTTCTACTTAAGTCATTAATATTTTTTTCGCCAAGAAAACCCAGGCTTTCATCAAGAGAGTCTCTCATTATTTCAAGACATCTTGTAACACCGTTTTTGCCATTAGCGCCTAATCCATATAAAAAAGGTCTTCCTATTAAGACTCCGTGTGCACCTAAACATAAAGCTTTACAAATATCTTGTCCGGACCTAATACCTCCATCCATGTATACTTCCATTTTTTCTCCTGCTTCATCTACTATGTAAGGAAGAGCAGAAATTGATGAAAGGGCACCATCTAATTGTCGNCCGCCGTGATTTGAAACTATTACTCCATCAAATCCTAATTCAACCGCTTTTTTAGCATCATCTGGNTCCAGAATGCCTTTAAGTAGTATTTTTCCTTTCCACTGATTTCTTATCCAATCTAGATCNTCCCATGAAAAGGTAGAATCAAACTGTTCAGCAATCCATGACCATAAAGCGCCACTATCTGTTACTCCTTCCGCATGCCCAACGACATTCGCAAAGAAATGTCTTTTAGCTTTTAACATTCCTAATGCCCATTTAGGACGAGATATTATTTGTTTAATATGAGAAAGTTTAAATTTTGGAGGTGCTGACAGGCCATTTCTGACATCCGCATGCCTTTGACCTAAAATATTTAAATCCATAGTAATTTGTAAAACATTACATCCAGCTGATTGAGCTCTAGCTAATAAATTGGAAATAAAAGCTTTATCTTTCATAACATATAACTGAAACCAAAAAGGTTGTGTTGTTGCTTTCGCAACATCCTCTATAGAACAAATACTCATTGTAGAAAGAGTAAAAGGAATACCAAATTCTTCACTGGCTTGTGCTGCCAAGATTTCGCCATCACGGTGTTGCATGCCGCAAAGGCCAGTAGGTGCTAAGGCTAGGGGTATAGAAACTTTTTTTCCTAAAAAATTTTTAGATAAAGATCTATTTTCAATATTTACTCCTACCCTCTGTCTAAATTTAATATTAGAAAAATCGTTTTGATTTGCTTTATATGTTTCACCAGACCATGAACCAGAATCAGCATACTCATAAAACATTTTTGGCACACGTTTTTTTGCCAAATTTTGTAGGTCATCAATACTTAAAACATTTTTCATAGAAATAATATTCCCAAAACCATAAAAACAAGTTTGAATTTTATACCTTATACGAAAGATTAAATAAAGAATACTCTAAATAAAATAAAAAAAGGAGCATATAAAAATATGCTCCTTTAATATTAATAAAAGTTTGAACTTATATTACAAGGTCTACCACATTGCTGTTGGATGACCAATAGATCCTGTCGCACCAACAATTGGCACTGGATTATACACATAAGCAAACATATAAACACCAGCATCAACTAATTTGCTTGTGTTTAAATTTTCTTGATTGATTATTCCATGACGTGTTTGTAGATATTGGTGAACACAGAAAACACAATCTGGGTCTTCGTTTGGAACTGCGTCTCCTGGCCATGTATCAAAACCCGTCACGCCAGCATTTCCATTTGCTATCCATCTAGCGACTTCCATTCCAATTCCAGGACAACCACTATTGTATTTAGCATTATCTACTACCCAATATTGATCCCAACCAGTATGGAATAAAATTGCGTCGCCAGGCATCATTTTATAGTCTGACATTCCTTGAGCTTTAAGTGCTGCTTTAACATCAGCCATTTTAATCATGTCGCCTACTTCCATCACTTCTACGCCACGAACTGCAGCTATATCCAGAAGAATGCCTCTAGCTATAATTGGATTAAGGTGTTCTGTACCAAGTTTAGCTAAACCATAAGCCCCATTCATTTCTTGAACTGTAATACCATTATACCAACGCATTTCATTTTTATCTCCGTCTGCACCTACTTGAACGCCGATATGTCCTAGGCCATCAAACTGAGTTCCCGCTTGTCCAATTTCTGTCGCAAGGAATTCATCATTCCACATAACTTTATTTGGACCAAATGCACCACCGGTTGGAGCTCCTGGAATACGCAATACAAATTTACGCGCACCAAACATTGGCTGACTTGCTGTATAAGGGTGTCCTAATTGCATAGTATTGCCTTCTTTAACCATAGCTAAAGCTCTTTTCACTACTTCAGGTTTTTTATACCAATTAGTTGAGCCTGCTTGATCATCAGCGCCCCAAATAGGATGTGGCCACCATTTTTCACCTAGAGGTGTTTCCATGCAATCGCCATCTACCCATGCTTTTCCTCTTATGTCAGCATATTTTTCACAGTGCCCATCAGCATAGGAAGCGCTGATCCACACAAACATAGTCGCAATAGCCGAAGCTACTACTAATAAAATTTTATTCATTATTCTCTCCTCCAAATTTCCCTAAAATACTTAATAATAGGGAAGGTTATTGTTCTCTCCTCCTCTCTAAATGATGCTCTATAGAGAGTATTATAGACTTTTAAAAAGTCTTAGAATTCAGTTTAGACAAGAAATTCATTGTTAATCAAGTATTTTATTAAAAAAAAGACATTATGTTGAGAATATTTAATTATTAAATTTTTAGATTATTTAGGAACAAGAGTCCAAATTTTTCCATTCGAACTTAATCGTCCAGCAATTTCTTCAGCATTTATGCCTTTGCCTAAGAATAAATCCATTCTTGTTAATCCTTTAATCGCACTGCCTGTATCTTGAGATATAAAAATATTTGTTAGTCTCTTATCTGGTCTGTCGTTATAAAAATCATCAACTTGAATCCATAAAGGTAAATGATAAGGAATAAAATTATTATCTACAGCAGCTGAATGCATTGCCGTAACACTCGTTCCGCTTGATCCTTTTGGAGGCTCTAAATTATTTCTTTCCTTAAAAAAAATAAATCTCTTGTTTTTTTGCATAAGCTCTAATGCAGCTAATTTATTATTTCTCATCCAGACTAAGATAGCTTGCATAGACATATCCTCTTTTTTTATAATTCCTTCTTCTATAAGCTCTTTACCGATCGAATAATAATTCTTACCATTATCACCCGCATAACCCACAGAAAGTTTTTCTCCTGATTTTAGAGTTATTACTCCGGACCCTTGAATATGCAAAAAATAAGCAAGTGCAGGATCATCAATATAAGCTAAGATATGATCTTTAAACAAATGCTCATTTTCTATAATTTTTCTCGAAGGCACAGGAATAAAATCATTATTTATTATCATGCCAGTTATCTTTTTTGCTTTATATTCCTCTCCGAATTTTTCTAAATTAACCGACAAAATATTTGGAGGTTTTTTAAATATTGGCACAGCATCAGGAGCTTCTGTAATAGACTTCTCAAGCCTTCCTTTTATTTCTAATTCTATATAACCAGTAAAAAGAGTTTTTTTACTAGGCAAATATCTTGCATAAAAGTTATCTTCAATTAATTTTTTAAGTTTGCTATTAGTAGTTACTGTAGGGAGGCTTTTACAAAATTTTATATAAGCATCTGTTTTAATTTTAACTTCTAATAACTTATTTTCTTCCAAAAATTGTTCATTCATAACATATTTACAGCTTTGTTCAAAAGACTGCAAAGAAGCAAGAATATTTGTNGAGCTCCATCCAGGCAACTCTGAAAATTTTACTTTAGATTCTTGAATATTATTTTGATTGAAGTCTTCAAAATATAATACGAGAGATAATAGTATTAAAATTAATAAGTAAAAGAAGCTTTTAAAAAGTTTTTTATTTTTAGGCATTAAAAAAATAACTAATTAATTTGGTTGACGCCAAATAACTTCCAGTTTGGGCTGTCTGATTCTAAAGGCCTTAAAAAAGTCCAGGCAACCGTCTTTTCGTCTCCATCTTTACTCAAATCTAAAAACACACTTCCGTCACTATTATTGATAATAAATTTTTCATTAAATTTAAATTCAACTCTAATATAAACAACATTATCCTGTATTTTTATTTCTTTTATATTCTTATCAAAAACATTTATTTCACAATTATCTATTGTATGACCTTTACTTTCCTGNTCCAGTATTTGTTTCTCAAAGATTCTAAAAATATCATCTTCTAAAAAAGTTATTAATACTTTTTTATTTGCTTTATATTTTGCCTCTAATAACATTGGTAAAGCTTTACTAGCCCCTGAAAGAAAATCTTTTTCGCTAAAATCAGGCTGTACTTTCTTAAGATAACTTAGCCCCTCTCCATTTTCTGTTATTATATTTTCCTTTTCTTGATCTTTTTCTTTTTCTTTTTTTATGTTAATAACTTTTTTAATAGCTTCTTCATTTTTTTCAATTGTTACTTTAGACTTTATGCCTAGAATTCTATATAAACGAACAGCTAGGACTCCTGCTATTACAGCAAATAATATAATGTCAAAATATTGCACTTTTTTTTCCCATTTAATTTATATTACATAAGATAGTTCGCTAAACTTATTTGGTAAAGAGGAACATAAATATTATTTTAGCCANAGAGATGAATTAATCTTNTTAATCATCTCTNTATGTTCTTCTTTCTCCTGNTCTGTCAAAGTTGCCTCTATAAAAGTTAAGTTATCAAGTTTANGCTCTTCTTTATTAATTACTTTTTTACTCTTGTCTGTATGTTCTTGTTCTAAACTTAAGCTTGATTGACGGCCGCCTGTTAATTGTAGATATACTTCTGCAAGTAACTTTGCGTCTAATAGTGCTCCATGCTTTTCTCTAAGAGATAAATCTATTTCAAATCTTTTACACAATGCATCTAAGCTTGCTGCTGCGCCAGGTATTTTTTCTCTTGCTAAATGAACCGTATCTATAGTTTTTTGTATTTCTATAAGAGGCATATTTGCCATCTTTAATTCACTGTTTAAAAAACCAATATCAAATTTTGCATTATGAATTACTAATTCTCCTCCTTTAATAAAACTAAGAAAANCTTCTGCAATATCTTTAAATTTTGGTTCTTTTTGTAAAAANTCTTCTGATAACCCATGAACAGCAAATGCAGCTTCGGGCATTGCTCTATCAGGGTTTACATAAGTATGCCATTCATTTCCTGTGGGAATATTACCATCCAATTCAACACAACCTATTTCTACAATCCTATGTCCATCTTTAGGGTTTAACCCCGTTGTCTCTGTGTCTAATGCTATTCTTCTCATGAGGTAAGTTTCTTTATAATATTTTCGACCTGATTTCTAGAAAACCTATAACCATTTCCTGAATTAACGATAAAGTCTGATCTTTTTCTTTTTTCTGCATCAGACATCTGTGTTTTTAGAATATTATTAAATTTTTTTAAATCCATATTTTTCCTTTTTAAGGCTCTTTGTTTTTGTATTAAAGACGGCGCAGAAACAACTACTACTTCATCACAAGAGTTTTCTCCTTTAGTTTCGAAAAGCAGAGGTATATCATAACAGATTATTTTATATCTTTGCCTTGTAGCCCATTCTGTCCATTTTTTTCTCTCTTTTCCAACTTGTGGATGAATTATATTTTCGAGCTTACGCTTCATTATGTTGTTTTTAAAAACTATATTGCCTAACTTTACTCTATTAATATATTTATTATTTTTAATTTTTTCTAAAGATTCAGGGAACTCTTTAGCAATAGCTGGGACTAATTTTCCATTAATNCCCATCAATTCATGAACACAATAGTCTGCATCAAAAACAGGNACNCCNATTGATCTAAAAATTTTTGCAGCTGTACTTTTGCCCATTGCTATAGAACCTGTTAAACCAATAATAATCATTTACTTCGCTCCTTCTAGATGGGCTAAAGCTATTTTTTTCAATGACTCGCTTACCGTAACTTTTCTATGATGCCACATTTCAAAAGCAGGAACAGCTTGATTGAGCAACATTCCCAAACCATCTATAGCAGTATAATTCAACCTTTTTGCCTCATGTAGTAATTCAGTAACTAAAGGGGTATATACTATATCGTAAACAATTGAGTCTTTATTCATATTTTCAATATTTATTTTAAGCTTAGGTTGCCCTGACATACCTAAACTTGAACAATTTACCAAAATAGAACAATTAACTAAAGCCTCTGACAAGTTAGAGCTAAAATGAATTTTAGATAGGGGAAATAATTTTTTCATGTCTTTTATTAATTTTAAGCCTCTTTCCTCGCTTCGGTTAACTAGCCTTATGTCAGTTTTATTTTCTTTTAGAAATGACCACATAATTGCTCTGCTGGCTCCTCCTGCTCCTATTATGGTTATGTGGCCTTCTTTATTTTTCCACATAGGTGCTGAAAGATTTAAATGACACATAAATCCATAAGCATCTGTATTGTATCCGTAGAGTTTATTATCACTTCCAACTTTAATTGTATTAACAGCCCCTAAATCCAGCGCCTCTTGCTCAATCACATCTATGTATTTCATAACTTCTGATTTATAAGGAATAGTAATATTTAAACCTATGATATTTTTATCTTTTAGGTTATTTAAGAAAGAGGCAATATTATTTTTTTCTAATTCGTATATATTATAAGTAGACTCTATTTTACATTCTCTCATCCAAAAAGAATGCAAAGCAGGAGACAAACTATGTTTAATAGGATTTCCTATAATGCCTGTAGCCATATTAATTTTCTTTTATTTGTTTTCTCTAAAAATTCTTAAATACTCTAATGCAGCTGCCGCTGTTTCTTCAATAGATTTCCTTGTTACATCTATAATAGGCCATTTATTTTTTAAAAATAGTTTTTTTGCGAATAAAACTTCTTCTTTAATTATATCTTCTTCTACATAATTTGTTTTTCCTTTTTCTCCTACAGAATTTAATCTAGATTTTCTTATTTGAACTAATCTTTCTGGGCTAGTGGTTAGCCCTATAATTAAGGCTTTAGAGGAAAATAAATTTGAAGGCAATTCTATATTTGGAACCATAGGGATATTAGCTGTTCTTATTCCTCTATTTGCCAAATACATTGATGTTGGGGTTTTAGAGGTCCTAGAAACTCCAACCAATACTATATCGGCACTTTCTAAATCATGAGATAATTGTCCATCATCATGNGCTAAAGTAAATTGCATTGCCCCTATTCTATCAAAATACCCATGNGATAAACTATGCTGTCTTCCTGGCTCATCTATTGCTAGATCATAATGAAAATACTTATCTATAGCTTTAACTACTGGGTCTAATACTGGAACTATTGGCACTCCTAGCTTATCACAACCCTCTTCTAATATTTTTCTTAATTTTTTATCAATGATTGTATAAATTACTAATCCTTTATTTATGTCTATTTCTTCTATTATTTTTTTTAGTTGTTTTTCAGACCTTACTAAAACCCAGCTATGTTCTATAGGATTAAAGCTTTTAAAATGTGCTATCGCTGATCTTGAAACGGTGCTTACTGTTTCTCCCGTTGAATCTGAAATTATGTGAATATGTATACTATTATTTACTATCTTATTTTCCTTCAATAAATCATTTGAAATTATACATTTTTTATAAAGTGTTAATAAAAAATAATTAATTACATTAATTACCTTAATAACAATTTAAATAGTTTATTTTTATTAAATAAAAAAAAATTATATATTTACTTTTTGTGGATAAATATTTAATCCCCATAATACCTATTAACAACTACAATTATACTTTATAATACCTTATATATATTTAATATGGAATAAATGTGGATAAATTAAATCAAAATTCTGACTTCATGAAAACTTTAAATGGCGTTAATACATCATATACTCCTATTTGGTTGATGAGACAGGCAGGTAGATATTTACCTGAATATAGAAAAATTAGAAAAGAAGCAGGTTCTTTTCTAAACTTGTGTATGAACCCAAAATTATCTGCAGAAGTAACGTTACAGCCGCTA
>NHFK01000032.1 GCA_002171375.1 Alphaproteobacteria bacterium TMED109 | reverse complement strand
CATAAAATCTAACCTTATCACCTGCCATTAAATTTATAGGCAATTCATAATTATATTTTTCATAAAGAATATCTGCTCCATCACAAGAAGGTCCTGCAATATTTACAGAACTACACTCAGAGCTATTATTGACGGGAATTATTTTATAACGTATCGCTTCAGCTTCTGTTTCAGCTAAACCTCCAAATCTTCCTATATCTAAATAGACCCATCTTTTTTTATCTCTCTGATTTTTTTTCGAAACTAAAATGACCTCTGACTCTATAATTCCTGCGGCAGCAACTATAGATCTTCCAGGCTCTAAAATAATTTTTATAGGTTCTCCTTTAAATATATTTTTAATTGTATTATTTAATTTTTGAGAGAATGATTTTATATCAAAATTATAGTCAGCATAATCAACTGGAATACCTCCTCCGATATTTATAAAGTCTAATAAAATATTATTATCTTTTAGATAAGAATAAACCTCAAAACATAGTTTGAGAGACTCTATCCATCTATTTATATTTATTTGTTGAGATCCAACATGGAATGATAAGCCTGCTGGAAAAAGATTCTTGTTTTTTGCTTTTAACATTAATTCTTTTGCCATACTAACAGAACAACCAAATTTTTTGGATAAGGGCCAATTAGCTCCTTGATTTGGTACTTGAAGCCTACAAAAAACTTTAGAATTTTTTGCATTCTTTTCTATCTTATTTAGTTCTTCGATAGAATCAAAAGCAAATAGTTCAACGCCCTTCTTATTAGCCCATAAAATATCCTTCTCTTTTTTTACTGTATTTCCAAAAGATAAATTTGACGCTTTTATAGACTGTGATAAGCATAATTTTATTTCATTTCTACTAGAAACATCGAAATAAGAGCCTTCATTTTTTAAAATATTCAGTATTTCTTTTGCAGGATTAGCTTTAACAGCATAATAGATTCTGCTATCAGGAAAAAATTTCTTAATATTTTTATAAGACTTTGCAACCAATGATAAATCAATTACTAAAAAAGGAGTTTCTAATTTAGAATTATTTATAAATTTATTAATATTATTAAAACTCATTTTCTTAACTTATAATTCCTCTTTTTAATTTTTTTATATCTACTTTTTTAGGCTTAAATGTTTTAGTTAAAAAATCTAATGACAATTCAGGATTTGTATTTCCACACATGAAAATATCAAATGCTGCAAAGCTTCTTTCAGGCCANGTGTGAATACTNATATGNGATTCAGCTAATATNGCNACTCCNGANACTCCNTGNCCTTCNCCAAAATGATGNNTNTTTANNTGTAAAACTGANGCNCCNGCTNNTTNNGCNGCNCTCNTNAGTANATCTNTAANTTTNNTTTCATCTTCTAAATAAAGNCAATNCCACATATCAATTANATAATGATGACCTGCATATATTTTNCCATTTTCTTCAACAAAATGATCAAGTGANGTATATTTATTTTTTGAATATTTAGAATCTAAGTCCATAAAATAAGTTCCTATATNATAAAAATATTTATGGTACCACTGGTCGGACTCGAACCGACACTGAGTTACCCCAAACGGATTTTGAATCCGTCGCGTCTACCAGTTCCGCCACAGTGGCTTAATAAAAAAATAATCAGTAATATATAATTTTTAATAGGGCAACAAAAAACTAATCAAATTCATATTTATTNATTAATACTGGAAGGTCTCTATACCAAGTCTCTTTAGCTAATTTATATCCTTTAATAAAATTTGGTAGCCCTTTATTAAATATTTCTAATGCACTGATGCCATTTGCAGAGGCTTCTTTTGCAGTTTTATCGATAAACGTAATCCATTTTTTAGTTTGTAAAACATCTTCTTTATTTTTTATTATATCGCCATGGCCAGGTATTAATATATCCCAATCTTTTTTTATAATTTCGTCTAAATAATTTTTCCAATTATAAATATTTGCATGNGGTGAGGTAGGGGCCCTTTGACCAAAAACTAAATCTCCTACGAATAAAGTATTACTATTTATATCNTTAACAATTAAATCTCCATCTGAATGTCCTTCTTCATATAATTCAATAATAATATTCCTTGTACCTAAGTCTAAATTTATAGGGTATTCTTTTTCTTTATATTGAAATGAGGTTATTTTTGTATTAAAAAACCATTCTTCTCCNATGTTATTACTCAATTGCCTAAGTGACCTATTACCATACTTTATATATCTTTCTACTTCTGCCTCAGCCATAATAATTTCTGTATTAATTTCTAAATACTTAGAAATACCAAAAGAATGGTCGGCATGGTGATGAGTGACCACTAAATATTTTATAGGTAAATTAGAATAAGAATTGATGATATCTATTACATTTGAAGCATATAAATAACTTGGCCCAGCATCTATAACAAGTATAGCATTCTCACCTATTATAAAACCTGTATTACTTATTGCACCACCATTATCATCACTTGCATCATTATTATCACCTATAAAAACAAATACATTCTTGCTTACTTCAATAGGCATTAAATCAAAATTATTTGAAGAAAAAGTAGGATAAGTATAAAAATATAATAAAAAAATTATAATTTTATTAAGAAATCTCATTACATAGTATTATTTTTTTTAAAAGAAAAGAATTCTAATCCAAGTGAATCTTTNGCGTGTATTCTAACGCTTNGTCCTTTCTTAGGTAGATCCAATAATATAACAGGGTCACTAGATAAAGCTGCAAATGTTGTAATATCTGCAATAGGACCTTGATTGTCATCAACATGAATATTTTTTACAAAATATTCTGGAATAATTTCTCCTTGCACATCTGTAACAAAACCAGTTTCCATTGGATGGGTAATTTTTAATTTTATTCTTTCTGCTCCAGCTTCCCTTTCNTACTGTTTAACAGCAATTTTTCCTATAGTTCCAGTCTCACATATTTCAACTGAAGGATCACAAGCAGGAGTTGAACATCCTCCAGCACTTGCTACAAATACCATTTTTGAACCAATATACCACACACCATTATCACCTAAAACTGCAGCTCTAACAGGAGAATCATCTTCTAATCTAATATTCATCCCAAGTGCTTCTATAGGTCTATATGGTTTAATAGCCATTGCTTGCTGGATNGGATTATTCTCTATAATTAATACAAAATTTTTAAAATTATGTAGTCTTTTAGGAAGCGTCACTATTAGCGGAACCTTATGCGCTTCTTCAATATAATCTTGCATTATAAGTTTGATATCATCAACAAAGACAATATTAATATCTTTTCCTAATAAATTATTTTGTAAATCGTACCATATTTCTGAATTCTTAGGNTTTAANGCATCTATAGACTGCACTATNCTGTCAGAATTAGGAGTATTCCTTTTTCCTGTTGGACTAGAAGATAANTCTTCAGATAACTCTGCACCTGCTTTAAAATCAGAAAAAGGTCCTGCCACACTTACACCTGTGTATATAAATATTAGCAAAATAAAAAAATATTTAATCAAAGTTTTCCCCACAAATATATATATATAGTATATAGCTTAAAGTATACAGGACTTCAAATATTAACCTTTAATTTAATATGAAGAAATATAATATGATTTTGANAAAACTTTATAATACAATTTTAAAACTTTCAGCCAAACCTAAAGCTGAGAAGTTCNTGGCTTTGGTAGCGTTTGCAGAAAGTTCTTTTTTTCCTATACCACCTGACTTATTACTTTTACCAATGGCTCTTTCAAGGCCTTTAAAATGGATTAGATTAGCATTAATTACCACAATATTTTCTGTTTTAGGAGGNGTTCTAGGATATTTAATCGGAGTATTTTTATGGGAAACTATAGGGCAATATATAATTGAATTTTATCATTTAGAAGAAAAATTTCTGACTTTTAAAGATAATTATAATACTAATGGCGCGATAATAGTATTTATCGCCGGATTTACTCCTATACCTTATAAATTAATTACTATTGCATCTGGTGGAATGAATTTAGATATAATAATATTCATTATTGCTTCTCTCTTATCAAGAGGCGCACGCTTCTTTTTATTAACTGGAATAATTAGAATATTTGGAAATACTGCTAAACAATTTATTGACAAATATTTCAGCATTATAACTTTTACTATAGGCTTTATNTTTATNCTTTTATTACTNTGGNTATACTTTTGAATATGAAATTAAAAAATAATTTATTTAATCCATCATTTTTATCAATTATTATAGCAATATTTGCACTTTTATTTGCTTTTTACTATCAATATTTTTTAGGATATAAGCCGTGCTATTTATGTATGCTNCAAAGATATGGATATGCNGGCATAATATTAATAAGTTTAGTGGGAATATTTTATTATAATAATAAAATTATACCGATGTTATTAGGTATATTATTTATTATTATTATATCTATTAGTTTTTGGCATTTAGGTATAGAGCTACAATGGTGGGCAGCATCTTTAGAATGCTCAGGAATGACAGAAAATATAGGCAGTTTGACTGAAGAGTTAAAGAATATAAATAAAAATGAACCTATTGCTAAATGCGATCAAATGTCACCAAAATTGTTTAATATAACCTTAGTTCAATGGAGCTTCATATATGGGCTAGTTTCTCTAATAATTCTAACTATATTANTTGTTAAGTTTAATAAAAGAGAAGAATAATAATGAAAAGTACTTTAACTAATAATAAGGCTAAAAAGAAAATCATAGCTGATATGATAAGAGTTAACCAAGCTGGTGAATTTGGAGCACAAAAAATTTATGAAGGACAATTAGAAGTCTTTAAAGATGATAAAATTATTCAAAAAATGGCTAGTCAAGAAAAAATACATTTAGATACATTCAATAAAATACTAATTGAAAGAGGAATAAGACCGACTGCACTTTCACCATTATGGAGTGTAGGTGGATATTTGCTTGGATTAACTACTGCTTTAATAGATAGAAAAGCTGCTATGGCTTGCACNGTAGCNGTAGAGGAAGTCATAGAAGAACATTATAAAGANCAGCAAAATAATTTAAAACATGATAATACAGAAAAAGAACTTATAAAAATTATTAAAAAATTTAGAGAAGAGGAAATTGAACATAAAAATACTGCTTTAGAGCATGATGCCCAAGATGCTAAAGGTTATTANTTAATGACTAAAGGTATAAAAAAAATTACTAAGCTAGCTATTTTTCTATCAAAAAAAATATAAACTAAACNGTAAAAGATTCTCCACAACCACATCTAGCTGATTCATTTGGATTAATAAANGTAAAACTTGACTGTAGTTTATCCTGATTCCAATCAACTTCTGAGCCAATTAAAAACAAAGTAGCGGCTGCATCAATATATATATTTACATTTTCTTTGACAATTTTCTCATCAGTTACTTTCTCTNCCGAGGCATAAGTTACATCATAAGTCATACCTGAGCACCCNCCCGTTTTTACTCCAAATCTAACACCTATTGTATCTTTAGGAGCATCTTTTAAGATAGATTTTATACGATTCAAAGCTCTATCAGTAATAGTTAATATTTCAGGTCTAGGTTGAGATGTTTTTTTCATTTTTATTCCTTTTAAAAAAAGCCCAATTCAAGGCGGGCAGCTTCACTCATATTATCTTGAGTCCAAGTAGGCTCCCAAACTATTTCAACTCTTACATCTTCTACATTATCACATTTTGAAACCGCTTCTGCAACTCTATCAGGAATAGTCTCTGCTTCAGGACAATTAGGAGTAGTTAATGTCATAGTAATTAAAATATTATTCTTCTCATCTATNTCTATATTATATACAAGGCCTAATTCCCATATACTAACCGGTATTTCAGGGTCATATACTGTTCCTAAAGCTTCGATTATAGCTTCTTTTAGGATTGTATTAGAATTCTCNATTTTAGTACTCATTTTTAAACTTTCTAAATATTAAAATAAATATAANTAATTTTCTAAACATTTTCAAAAACTTTACTTACTTTTAAAATTCCTTCTGCAAGAGATTCAAAATCATCTTTATTATTATAATATCCTACCGATGCTCTCACTGTAGAAGAAACATTATATCGTTCCATTGTTGGCTGAGCACAATGATGTCCTGTTCTCACGGCAATGTTATATGTATTTAATAATGTACCTAAATCATGAGAATGAATATCNTTGTATATAAATGAAATTACACCTCCTCTTTTAGAAGGCTCTCCAATAATTTTTAATCCTTTAATGTTTTTTAAGATATTAACTCCTTCACTAATCACTTTTTTTGAATGGCCATAAATATTATTCATACCTATTTCTTTCATCCATTGTAAAGCACGGCCTAATCCAATAGCACCAACAATATTAGGAGTTCCAGCTTCAAATTTACTAGGTAAACCTGCATAAGTAGTATTTTCAAAAGTAACTTTATCAATCATATCACCTCCGCCTTGATAAGGAGGAGCCTCAGATAAAATATCCTCTTTCCCATATAGTACTCCTATTCCAGAAGGACCATAAGTTTTATGTCCAGAAAAAACATAAAAATCACAACCCATATCTTGTACATCAATCTCTAATAATGGAGCTGCCTGACAACCATCTATGAGTGTGAATATTCCTCTAGATTTAGCTTCCTTACATATTTCTTTTACAGGTATTATTGACCCAATCGCATTAGAAATATGAGTAATACTAATAAATTTTGTTTTTGAAGTAACATTTTTAAATACTGACTCAAAAGATACATCTCCATTTTCATCTGATTCAGCAATTTTAATAACTGCTTTATGTTTCTTTGCTGCGATTTGCCATGGAACAATATTTGAATGATGTTCTAATCTAGATAAAATTATTTCATCTCCTTCTTCAAGATTTATATCTGCAACTGTTGAGGTTACTAAATTTATAGCCTCTGTTGCTCCTCTTACAAATATAATTTCTTTAACGGAGCCTGCATTAATAAACTCTTTTACAGTCTCTCTAGCATCTTCATACATATCTGTTGCTTCTTGGCTAAGTTTATAAACACCTCTGTGGATGTTTGCATAATGTTTTGAATACACTTCATTTATTGATTTTATAACGGAAAAAGGTTTTTGCGAGCTAGCGGCACTGTCTAGATATACTAAATTACCAGAATTAAAAATTGGAAACTGTGACCTTACTTCTTTTTCATCATATATTGTTTTGTGTAACTTAATCATTAAAATATTCCAACATTATATTTTTTGCTCTGCCAATAAAATTTGTATTGAGATCATCTAATATTATATTGCCAAAGGAATTCACTAATAATTTTCTAGCTTCCTTTTCAGGAATGCCCCTAGAACGTAAATAGAATAATTGTTCTATACTCAAATTGCCTACAGTCACTCCGTGTGAACATTTTACATCATCAGCTAATATCTCTAGTTCAGGTTTAGAGTTTACTCTAGCTTTATTACTTAATAATAAACTTTTACAAGACATATTTGCTAATGTTCCATCAGCTTCTTTATTTACTCTAATTTTACCCTGAAATGATGCTTTTGAATTTTCATTTAAGATTACTCTGGTATTTTGATTACTTGTACTATTATTTTTAGCATGCTTCACCTTAGTTAAGCCCTCAAGTAATGCATCTTTAGAGCCAAGCAACAACATATCTATTTTGGTTGAAGAATTTTCTGCTAAAAGATTTATTCTGTTTTCGGCTCTCACTTGTCCTAAAGCCTTAACGATTGTAGTACTGTTAAATTGTGAATCTTTATGAATCTCTCCATGAATATTATTAATGTGTATATTATTACTGCTACCTTTTATAAAACAGTGAAAAGATAATGAAGCACCTTTAGATACATTAATATCGGTAACATTAGAAGTAAAAGCTAAATCATTTTCTGTATCATTTACGATATTTTCTAATACCTCACATTCAGACCCTTCTTCTAAGAACACCACAGAACGCATATGCTGCATAGTATTTTTATTATATTTACCAATATGTAATAATTCAATATAACCAGGCATCTTAACATTTTTTTTAATATGAATTACTGCTCCTTCTTGATGAAATGCAGCATTAACTGCAACAATACTTTGTGGTCTACTATCAATAATATTTGATAATCTTTCTTCTGAATATTCTTTAGGAGAGCTAATCTTATCTTTAAGAAAATCTGAGTTATTTTTAAGAAAATAGGTTAAAGAATTAACTTCAACTCCTTCTGGTAAACTATCACTCTCTATATTTATAATTTTACCATTAAAGAAAATTACCCTAATACTACATTTTGAATCTCTTTTTTCAATTAAGTTAGAATTAATTTCAAATTTACTATCAGAATGTGGCTTAAAATAATTATCTGTTAAATTTTTATATGAATGATTGTTCCATTCCTCTACACTTTTATCAGGAAATCCATATTTTTTGAAATGATCAATGCCTTCCTCTCTAATCTTTTTTAACCAACTAATATCTAAGCCTGGAAGTAAATGACTATTATCATTATAAGATTCATAATATTTGTGCTGTAAATTTTTCAAAACTAATTTGCCTCAGTAATTCCTTGATAACCTTTTTCTTCAAGTTTTAATGCTAGTGATTTATCACCTGTTTTTATAATTTTTCCCTCTGCTAAAATATGAACAGTATCTGGTTGAAGATAGTCGAGAAGTCTTTGATAGTGTGTGATAACTATGCCACTAAGTTTATTATCCCGTAATTTATTTACACCTTCTGCAACTATTTTTAAAGCATCTATATCTAAGCCAGAATCAGTCTCATCTAAAATAGCCAGGCTAGGAGAAAGCATGGACATTTGAAATACCTCTGCACGCTTTTTTTCACCACCTGAAAAACCTACATTAACTGCTCTCTGAAAAAAATCTTCACTCATTTCTAATTCTTTTGCTCTTTGTCTAGCTAGCTTAAGAAATTCCATTGCATCAAGCTCTTCTTCACCTCTGTTTCTTCTTTGGGCATTTAGTGCAGTTCTTACAAAAGTTGAAGTGGCAACTCCAGGTATTTCTACTGGATATTGAAATGCTAAGAAGACTCCTGCTGATGCTCTATCTTCAGTTGACATTTCTAGTAAATCCTTACCAAGGTATTCAATTGAACCTCTGGTGACATTATACCCTTCTTTTCCAGCTAGAACAGATGCAAGAGTAGACTTACCTGCTCCGTTTGGACCCATAATTGCAGCCATTTCTCCATGCTCTATTTTTAAAGATAAGCCTTTAAGAATTTCATTTTTCTCTACTTCAACATGTAGATCTTTAATTTCCAACGCAGTTCCCACTTTAATACCTCTTTCTATTTATGACTATTACCCTACAGATCCTTCAAGACTTACACCTAAAAGCTTTTGAGCTTCTACTGCAAATTCCATAGGCAATTTTTTTAAAACTTCTTTTGCAAAACCATTAACTATTAATGCTACTGCTTCCTCGGGATTTAAACCCCTTTGTTGTACATAAAAGAGTTGTTCATCACTTATTTTTGAAGTTGTAGCTTCATGAGCAACTTGAGAAGTTGGGTTTCTTGAATCAATATATGGAACTGTATGACCTCCACAATTTTTTCCTATTAATAAAGAATCACATTGTGAAAAATTAGTTGCATTATCTGCNCCTGCTTGCATTCTAACTAGTCCTCTATAAGTTTGTTGCCCATATCCTGCAGAAATTCCTTTAGAAATAATTGTAGACTTGGTGTTTTTTCCAATATGAATCATTTTGGTGCCAGTATCAGCTTGTTGTTTTTTGTTAGAAATAGCTACTGAATAAAATTCTCCAACAGAATTATCTCCTTGCAATAAAACAGAAGGGTATTTCCATGTTATCGCAGAACCTGTCTCAACCTGAGTCCAAGAAATTTTAGAATTAACTCCTCTACATGCCCCTCGTTTTGTGACAAAATTATATATACCGCCTTTACCATTCTCGTCTCCTGGGTACCAATTTTGCACAGTAGAATATTTTATTTCAGCATCATCTAACGCAACAAGTTCAACTACTGCAGCATGTAATTGATTTTCATCTCGCATTGGAGCTGTACATCCTTCTAGGTAGGACACGTAAGACCCTTTATCAGCAATTATTAATGTTCTCTCAAATTGTCCTGTCTCAGCTGCATTAATTCTAAAATAAGTGCTTAAATCCATAGGACACCTAACGCCCTCAGGTATATAGACAAAGGAACCATCAGAATATACTGCAGAATTTAGAGCAGCATAAAAATTATCAGTTTGTGGAACTACAGAACCTAAATATTTTTTTACTAAATCTGGATGCTCTTTGACTGCTTCTGAAATAGGACAAAATATTATTCCTAACTCAGATAGTTTAGACTTAAATGTAGTTGCTACCGATACAGAATCAAATACAGCATCAACAGCAACATTNCCAGAACCTACAATGCCAGCTAACATNTCTTGCTCTTTAATTGGAATACCTAGTTTATTATAAGTGCTCAAAATTTCTGGATCTATTTCATCTAAACTTTTAGGTTTTTCTGCATCTGTCTTAGGAGCTGCATAATAGTATGCATCTTGAAAGTCTATTTCAGGAAAATGAATATTAGCCCATTTTGGCTCTTCATTATTCATTTTTAACCATTTTCTATATGCTTCTAATCTCCATTCAAGCAACCATAAAGGTTCATCATTTTTTTTAGATATAAATTTTACTATATCTTCACTCAANCCCTTAGGAGCAAACTCTGTTTCAATATCTGTTATAAAGCCATACTTATAATCTTTAGTAGCTTTTTCAACTGCATCTATAGTTTCTGTATTTACTGCCATAATTTTATTCCATCACCTTATTAAACTGATCATTCTTTACACCCTCTTTATACTGAAAATTGGATACAAATGGATTAGCCATTTCTGCAATACTTACTGAATTTAATGCTTCTCGAACGGTATTATTTATTATTTGCCAGTTACTCTGAGAAGGACAAAGCGAAACTAAATTACAATTATGATTTTCACCTTCTTCAACACAAATAGTTAATGCTACTTTTCCATCAATTATATCTATAATATTACCTACAGAAATATCCTCTGCCTGCATTGTTAACTTATATCCTCCGCTCACTCCGCGAATTGAATCAGTCACATTAGCTTTAGTCAACTTTGTTAAAATCTTACTTATAGTTGTAATTTTTAATGAAGTTACAATAGAAAGCTCTTGTGAACTATAAACTTTATTTTCATCATTTGACATTTTGCAAACTAGAAGAATAGCGTAATCAGCCATTCTAGATACTTTTATCATTTTAAATAATTCCTAAAAATTAAGATCGTTATATACAGGCATATATANTATTCTAGACTAATTTGGTCAAGTATATTNTTTATCTAGGTAAGTCTGAAGATCCCATTAAATATTGATCTATTGATCTTGCCGCTTGTCTTCCTTCTCTTATAGCCCAAACAACAAGAGATTGGCCTCTTCTCATATCTCCTGCAGAAAATATTCCTTTGACAGAAGTATGATAATCATCCGTATTAGCACTTAAATTACTTCTATTATCCAATTTAAATAAATTGTCTTTATCAAAATTATTTAAAATAGGGCCTGTAAAACCCATAGCTAATAGGGAAAGATCTGATTTAATATTAAATTCGCTATTAGGTATAACTTTCATATTCTCATCTACGCGATGACATTTTAAACCTTCTAATATTCCGTTTTTTCCATAAAAACTATCTGTTAGAACTGAAAAATCTCTAATTGCTCCTTCTGCCTGAGAGCTTGATACCCTCATTTTAATAGGCCAATCTGGCCATGTAAGAGCTTTATCTTCCTTTTCTGGAGGAATAGGCATGATTTCAATTTGAGTTACACTTTTAGCTCCTTGCCTAAAAGAGGTGCCTATACAATCTGACCCTGTATCACCCCCTCCGATTACAACAACATTTTTATCTTTAGCTGTTACATTATGTATTTCGCTAAAATTCTCTCCAGATACTCTTTTATTCTGAAAAGGAAGAAAATCCATCGCAAACATTACCCCTTTTAAGTCTCTTCCAGGAATTTTTAAATCTCTAGGTGTTTCAGCACCTCCACTCAATAACATAGCATCATAGTTATTTTTTAATTCATCTAAGCTTATATCTATTCCAACATTGACATTAGTTTTTATGACTAAGCCTTCTTGTTCCATCTGTTGTTGCCTTCTATCAATTAAATGTTTTTCCATTTTGAAATCTGGAATACCATATCTTAATAAGCCACCTATCTTAGTATTTTTTTCATAAAGTGTAACATTATGTCCGACCCTTACTAATTGTTGAGCTGCAGCCATACCAGCAGGACCAGAACCTATAACAGCTATTTTTTTATTTGTATTTAAACCAGATATTTGAGGTTTAATTAATCCTTTTTTCCAAGCATTATCTACAATTGCACACTCAATATTTTTAATGGTTACTGGATTATCATCGATATTTAATGTGCAAGCTGCTTCACAAGGTGCAGGACATATTCTGCCTGTAAATTCAGGAAAATTATTGGTTGAATGAAGCACTTGAATGGCTTCTTCCCATTTATTATTATAAACTAAATCATTCCAATCCGGTATTATATTATTTACTGGGCAACCAGTATGACAATAAGGAATACCACAATCCATGCAACGTGCTCCTTGATCAGATATAACTTGCTTCTCAAGGTCTTCTGTGAACTCATTAAAGTTTTTTAACCTTTCATCTACAGGCTTATAAGACTTATCTACTCTATCAATTTCTAAAAAACCAGTTACTTTTCCCATCTTCTTACCTCTATTTTATGCAACAATTTTATTATTATTACTTTCATTTTGCACTAATACTTTTTTATAATCTATTGGCATAATTTTTTTGAAAAATTTAAGGTTATTTTCCCAACTATTAATAATTTTTTTAGCCAAATTACTATCTGTATATTTTATATGTTTATCAATTAAAAATCTAATTCTTAAATCGTCATCAATTAAAAGATTTTCCGAAGCACTAAAATCATTTCCATATTTTGAATTATTTATTCCGCTATTTTCTAAATCATCTATATTAACCATTTCTGTATTTAAATAATTATCTATTTTATTATCAGGGTCAAATACATAAGCAACTCCTCCACTCATACCAGCAGCAAAATTTCTACCAATTGCTCCCAAACATAAGACTATGCCTCCTGTCATATATTCGCAGCCATGATCTCCTAATCCTTCAATTACTGATATTGCCCCTGAGTTTCTTACACAATAACGCTCTCCTGCTATACCATTAAAATAACATTCTCCAGATATTGCTCCATACAATACGGTATTTCCTATTACCATAGAATCTTCAGGAATAATTTTAGAATTTTTTACAGGTCTTATTATGATTTTACCTCCTGAAAGTCCTTTTCCTACATAATCATTAGCTTCACCATAAAGTTTAAAGGTGACTCCTTTAGCTAAAAATGCTCCAAATGATTGACCTGCTGTTCCAGTAAAATTAATTTTTAATGCGTCTTCTTTTAAACCAGAATGTCCTTTTAGTGCAGCTATCTTTCCTGACAACATAGCTCCTGCTGTCCTATCAGTATTTTTTATATTTAATTCAATTATTTGATCTTTTTCTTCTTTTAAATATTTTACCAATATAGGAATTAATTTTTTATCTAAAATATTNTCAATAGGNTGTACTTGTCTTTCAGAATTATATATTGCAATATTTTTTCCTACTTCAGGTTTATAAAACAATTTGGAAAAATCTAAACTTTTGGTCTTCCAATGTGTAATTGCGTGATTAGTATCTAATTTATCTACTCTACCTATCATTTCATTAAAAGTTTTAAATCCTAATTCAGCCATTAAACTTCTAACCTCTTCAGCTACAAAGAAAAAATAATTAATCACATGTTCAGGAGTGCCTGTAAATTTCTTTCTTAAGTCAGGNTTNTGTGTTGCAATTCCNACNGGACAAGTATTTANATGACATTTTCTCATCATNATACATCCTGAAGCTATCAATGGAGCTGTNGCAAAACCAAATTCGTCTGCTCCNAANAAAGCTCCNATAATTACATCCCTTCCTGTTCTAAACCCACCATCTACTTGAAGAGATGTCCTTCCTCTTAAACCATTAAGAACAAGAGTTTGTTGAGTTTCAGCTAAACCAATTTCCCAAGGCGAGCCAGCATGTTTTATAGATGTAAGNGGACTNGCTCCTGTTCCTCCCTCNAAACCAGCAATAGTTATNTGGTCTGCCCTAGCTTTTGCTACACCAGCAGCTACAGTTCCTACTCCAATTTCCGATACTAATTTTACGCTTATTCTTGCATCAGGGTTAACGTTTTTTAAATCAAAAATCAATTGTGCTAAATCTTCTATAGAATAAATATCATGATGCGGAGGCGGGGATATAAGACCAACACCAGGAGTAGAGTGTCTAACCTTAGCAATAATAGGATCTACTTTATGGCCTGGTAACTGTCCGCCTTCTCCAGGTTTAGCACCTTGAGATATTTTAATTTGAATATCATCTGCATTTATTAAATATTCTGCTGTTACGCCAAATCTTCCAGAAGCAACTTGTTTAATTGCTGACCGCATAGAAGTACCATCGTCATTAATAGTAAACCTATCCACTTCTTCTCCACCCTCACCAGTATTGGATTTTCCTCCAATTTTATTCATAGCTATAGCTAAAGTTGTGTGCGCCTCTCTTGATATAGAGCCAAAAGACATAGCTCCAGTGGCAAACCTTTTAACAATATTATCTGCAGACTCTACCTCATTAATATCAAGAGGTTTTTCATTAGATTTTAGTTTAAATAAACCTCTTGGAGTCATTTTTTGCTCTGATTGTTCATTAATCATTTTAGCATAGGATTGATACTTCTCAGGAAAATTTCCTCTTACAGCATGTTGTAAATCTTTAATAGTATCTGGAGTCCAAACATGGTTTTCTCCCCTAATTCTAAAAGCATAATCTCCACCAACTTCTAAATTATTTTGAAGCATTTGTTCCAAACTAAAAGCCTTTTTATGACAATCATAAGAAGATTCTAGAATATCATTTAAAGATAGCCCCTCTATTTTACTAGGAGTTCCTGGAAAATATATTTTTACAAACTCTGAAGAGAGTCCAACAGCGTCAAATATTTGAGCTCCGTTATAAGATTGAAATGTAGAAATACCCATTTTAGACATTACCTTTAACATACCTTTTCCTATAGCATTAATATAATTATTACAGGCTACTTCATAAGATATTGAAAGATTAGAAATTATATCTTTTATAGTAGAAAAGGCTAAGTAAGGATTTATTGCATCAGCGCCATATCCTCCTAATACACAGAAATGATGAATTTCTCTAGCTTCACCTGTTTCTACAGCTAATCCTACTTCTATTCTCAGTCCAACTTTAACTAAATGTTGATGCACTATACTTGTAGCTAATAGAGCAGGAAGAGCTATTCTTTCAGATGATATTCTTCTATCTGAAATTATTAAAATATTTGCCCCATTTTTTATAGCTTTTTCTGCAGAAAACTTTAATGATTCTAATGAATTTTGCATACCACTTAGTCCGTCTTTAAAATCGCAAGTAGCATCTAAGATAACAGATATATGTCCGCTATTAGGAAATTTATCAATACCTTTAATCTTTGACATCTCCTCATTTGTTAAAATTGGCTGAGCCAATTTTAAGCACTTGTCATTAACAGGTTCTAAAGATAAAAGATTTTTTCTAGGCCCCAAGATACTCATTAAACTCATAACCATTTTTTCTCTTATAGGGTCTATTGCAGGATTAGTTACTTGGGCAAATAGTTGTTTGAAAAAATTATATAAAGGCTTATGTTTTGANGATAAAACNGCTATTGGAGTGTCAGTTCCCATAGAACCAGTTGCTTCTTGTCCATTTTCAACCATNGGNGACATTANAAATTTTATATCTTCTTGTGTATATCCAAAAGCTTGCTGCAAGTCTAATTTAAACTCTGGTGTATATTCTTCATAGTCAAAATTTTTTGGTTTTAAATCCTGCAGACGAAGATTACTGTCTATTAATATTTTTTGATATGGAAATTTATTTGAAATATCATCTTTCAATTCTTGATCTGTTATTATTGCACCTTTTTCTAAATCTATTAAAAGCATTTTTCCTGGCTGCAATCTCCATTTTTCTTTAATTTTTTCTTCAGGATGAGGCAATACTCCCATTTCAGAAGACAAAACTATTTTATCTTCATCAGTAATGAAATATCTGGCTGGTCTTAAACCATTTCTATCTAAAGTAGCTCCAATTTGTTTACCATCTGAAAAAGCTACTGCTGCTGGTCCATCCCATGGTTCCATAACAGATGAATTATATTCATAAAATGCTTTTCTATTTTCATCCATTAAATTATTATTTTGCCATGCTTCTGGAATTAAAAGCATCATAGCATGCGATAAACTATAGCCTCCCATAATTAATAATTCTAAAGCGTTATCAAAACATGCAGAATCAGACTGCCCCTCAGAAATTATTGGCCATATTTTTTGTAAGTCTTCTCCTAAAACTTTTGAAGACATCATATGTTTTCTTGCATTCATCCAATTAACGTTTCCACGAAGTGTATTAATTTCTCCATTATGGCATATCATCCTAAATGGTTGCGCTAAGTCCCAAGATGGAAAGGTATTAGTAGAAAATCTCTGATGGACTAGTGCTAATGCACTCACCACTCTTTTATCCTCTAAATCAGTAAAGTATGTTCCAACAGTATCAGATAGAAGCATACCTTTATAATTTAAAGTTCTTGTTGAAAATGAACAAATATAAACATTTTGTTTTTTCTTTAATAATTTTTTATCTAATCTATATTTATTTGACAGAATCTTTCTTACTATAAATATTTTTCTCTCTAAATCATCTTGATTCAATGTATTATCATTAGAAACTACAAAAGCTTGTTTTATAACAGGAGCTGTAGCATTAAGAGATTTTGAAATAGCCTTTTTATTAACTGGTACAGTTCTCCATAAAATAACTTTATTTCCATTTTCTTCTATAACTTTCTGAAATAATTCTTCACAATACTTTATTACAATATTATCATTAGGAAAAAAAACTTGTGCTACTGCATAACTACCTTCATCAGGTAATATTACATTTTGTTTTTTACATTCTTCCCTTAGAAATTGATCAGGTATTTGAAGAAGTAAACCCGCTCCATCTCCTAAAGTAGGATCCGCTCCTACAGCACCTCTATGAGTTAAATTATCTAAAATTTTTAAACCATCTTGTATGATAGAATGCTCTTTATTGCCCTTAATATTAGCCACAAAACCTATTCCGCAAGCATCATGCTCAAAATTGGAATCATATAGACCTTGGCTCAAAGGCCTTTTATTAAAACTAATATTTTTATCTTTTTTTTTCATTCTCACTTCTTCATTCTAATATTTTATACATAATTCTAAAGATGCGGAGATTAAACAAAATTTAACCTACAAGCAAACATTAAAAATAAAATTAATTGCTAGAATTAAAATAAATGTTTTTATATATCTTAATTCAATATTTTAAACTATAAAGACACTGAAATATGTAATATTTTCAATCTCATATTATAGCAGTTATACAATGCTCAATATAGTATATTATGTAGTTAATAACAACATAGTTTAGATTTTATAAATTTAAAGGTAAATAATGAAAAAAATAATATATTTTGAAGACCTTTCTGTTGGACAAAAAATTGAAATTGGCCCTATTTCCGTGACAGAGAAAGAAATAATAGAATTTGCTAGCAAATATGATCCTCAACCATTTCATATAGATGCTGAAAAAGCTAAAGATTCTCTTTTTGGAGGGCTTTGCGCATCTGGATGGCATACCTGTTCATTATATATGAGAATGTTATATGATGGATTATTAATTAATTTAGCTTCATTAGGATCGCCAGGNATGAATCAAATAAGATGGGTAAAGCCATTATTTCCNNATGAAACTATTAAGGGGGAATTGGAAATTATAAGTAANACTCCCAGNAAGTCTAAACCTTCTATTGGTAGCATGATAATAGATTCTAAAGTATTTAATAGTAATAATGAATTGATAATGACTTTACAAAGNATAAGTATAGTAAAAAAGCGAAATTAAANTATAAGATATAATATGGATACTTTANAAGAAAAATTTAAAAGAAAATATACTACTGCATTAGGACATGAAAGAGCTTTTGTAGAATTTACTGGTTTAAAAACGCTTTGGTTTAATACAGGAACTTTATGTAANATATCCTGTGAAGGTTGTTACATTGAATCCAGTCCAATTAATAATAAATTACTATATTTAAATGTAAANGATGTAGAAAAATACTTAAACCAAATTAAAATTAATAACTTGCCATGTNATACCATAGGAATTACTGGCGGAGAACCTTTTATGAATAAAGATATAATACCTATTTTAAACTTATGTACTAAGTTAAACTATCATATTTTAGTTCTTACTAACGCAATGCAACCAATGATAAATAAAACTAAAGAATTAATAAAATTTGTAAATTATAATAAGCTCACACTAAGAGTTTCTCTAGATCACTACAATAAAGACGGGCATGAAAGTATAAGGGGNGAAAATACTTGGGACAAAGCTTTAGAAGGAATTAATTGGCTATCTANAAACAACTTTAATATTAACATTGCTTCAAGAATAATCAATAAAAATGAGAAGCTTGTAAGACAGGGCTTTGCTAAATTATTTGCAGAATATAATTTAAAAATTGATGCTTATAATAAGGAAGATTTAGTATTATTTCCTGAAATGAATTTATGCGCTGATACTCCTGAAATTACTAAAGATTGTTGGGATGTTTTAAATAATAGCCCTAAAAATATGATGTGTTCTAATTCAAGAATGATCGTTAAACGTAGAGAAGATTCAAAGACTCATATAGTTTCTTGTACGCTAATCCCATTTGAAAAAGATTTTAGCTATGGAAATAATATAAAAGATTCCCTTAAAACAGTTTACTTAAACCATCCGTTTTGTTCTAAATTTTGTGTTTTAGGCGGGGCAAGTTGCAGTAATAATTGATAGAGGTTTAAATATAATGAAACAATATATTAAAAATAATATCCAATACCCTTATTCTTTAATAACTCATGGGATTAGAATAAGTGTAAAGACTAATTTTTTAGAAGATCANTCNGATGAAGATAAAAACCTATGNGTATGGTCTTATCATATNTTAATAGAAAATAATAGGNCAGAANCAGTNCAATTAATAGANAGATATTGGAAAATAACTGATGAAACNGGNCANATAAATGAAGTTAAAGGAGCAGGNGTTATAGGNCAACAACCTATTATNNANCCTAAAAATTCTTTTCAATATTCAAGTGGGACACCACTGTCTAGGCCCTCCGNATTTATGGATGGAGCATANAATATGNTATATGAAGGGAATAAATCATTGAAAGTGATTATTCCAACTTTTTCTTTAGATAAACCCTTAACAAAAATCATTTTGAATTAATTTAAACTATAACTGATTAAAAGTTTTAAAAAGTTTAATATAAATTATAAAATTAGTAGGGGCAAAAAATGAATTTTAGGTCTGTTTT
>NHFK01000031.1 GCA_002171375.1 Alphaproteobacteria bacterium TMED109 | reverse complement strand
TTGCTGGCCTATAAATTACAATATCTTTAAAGTTTTCACTTTTTTTTTCTTTTACTACATCTGAAACTAATTCAGCCCTACTCATGATAAGGTCATGAATTTTATTATCTATCCTGTCTATTTTTTTTCTTATCAGTGATAAAGGCTTTATTTCATTATTATTTCTATCTTTTATTTTAATAGATTTTTTTTTAAGTGGCATACTTATATCCAAAGTTATTTAAAAATAATAAATTATATATATATTATTAATATGAAAAAAACCATTAGCATGTAATAATTGTAAGTATTAAGTAATTAAAATATATTACATATTTAAAATAATTAAAAAATAAAAGAGAATTAAAATTAACAATACTAATATAAAAAATAAACTTCATGATACTTTTGGCCCTTTAGAATTACATCTAGAGGGTGGTCAGCTATTAAAGAATACTACTTTAGCCTATAGNACTTGGGGAAANTTAAATAATCAAAAAACAAATGCAATATTAATTTGTCATGCTTTAACTGGTGATCAATTTGTTACTGGTAAAAACCCTATTACNAATAGNAATGGTTGGTGGAAAAATATAGTTGGNCCTAATAAAATATTAGANACAAATAAATATTACATAATATGTGCAAACGTTCTCGGTGGATGTATGGGNACAACTGGTCCCTCTTCAATTAATNTAGNGACAGGTANACCATATGGAATGGANTTTCCTATATTTACAATTAAAGATATGGTTAATTTACAATTAAAGCTNATTGATAGTATGNAAATAAAAAAATTATTTTCTGTTATAGGAGGNTCTATGGGAGGAATGCAGGTTTTAGAATGGGCTGCTAGTTATCCTAATAGAATATATTCAGCTATACCTATTGCAACTTCTTACCGTCACTCAGCTCAAAATATTGCATTCCATGAAGTTGGTAGACAAGCAATCATGAATGACTCAGATTGGTATAAGGGGAATTACTACCAAAAAGAGCTTAAACCCCGGCAAGGATTATCAGTTGCTCGAATGATTGCTCATATAACGTATTTATCTGAAGGGGCATTTCAAAAAAAATTTGGAAGAGATATGCAAAGTAAAGTTCTATCATGGGGGTTCGATGCGGACTTTCAAGTAGAAAGCTATTTAAGGCATCAAGGAAGCTCATTTGTTGATCGATTTGATGCTAACAGTTATTTATATATAACTAGAGCTATGGATTATTTTGATTTATCAAGTCCTTATAAAGGAAATTTATCTTTAGCATTTAAAAAAGCAGAATGTAAATTTCTTATAGTNTCTTTTACTAGTGATTGGCTTTTTCCTAGTTCAGAGAGTCATGAAATTGTTAAAGCATTAAATAAGACAACTTCAGATATAAGTTATATTGAAATAGAATCTGATAAAGGTCATGATAGTTTCCTACTTGAAGTTAATGAATTTTATGAAATATTAAGCGGCTTTATTTCTGGTGTAGCAAGAAAAATAAATATATAGTGTAGAGATGACTAATAAAATAAATCAAAACTTAATTTCTTCATTGATAAATAATAATGATAAAGTTTTAGATATAGGTTGCGGTAATGGAGACCTTCTCTATTACCTTGAAAAAACTAAAAATATTCAAGGACAAGGAATAGAAATTAGTCATTTAGGCGTTAAAGAGTCAGTTACTAAAGGGCTTTCTGTTATTCAAGGAGATGCTGATGAAGATTTGGTAAGTTTTACTGATAATACTTTTGATGTGGTTATATTAAGTGACACTTTACAAGCAACTCATAAACCTAAAGAAGTTTTAAAACAAATGCTTAGAATAGGCAAAAAGTGTATTATTTGTATCCCCAACTTTGGGTATTGGAAATATAGACTACAAATTTTATTTTATGGGATTATGCCAGTCACTAAAACTTTATCAGAGCCATGGTATTCAACTCCCAATATACACTTGTGTACTATAAAAGATTTTATAAATTTATGTAACTCTCTAAATATAGAAATTAATAAGGCGTATAGAAACACACAAAACAATATAAAAAAAATTCAAAAACCTAATAGTTATCTTAATAATTTATTATCTACTGAAGGTATTTTTATACTTACTAAATGATGAATAGTTTGATTATTTTATAGATTGAAAATATTTTTCAATAATATTCGCGATATTTTTCATTAATGTTTTTTGAAATTCAGGATTAGTTAATTTTTTTAAATCAGAATTATTTGAAATAAAGCCCATTTCAATTAAAACAGAAGGAACATCGGGAGCTTTCAAAACTGCAAAACCAGCCTGCCTGTGCGGTCTTCGTAGTAAATTAAATTTTTGTTTTCCTAAATAAGATATAAATAACTCAGCAAAATTAATTGAACTATTCTTAGTTTCGCGTCTACTTAAATCTATTAGAATATCAGAAACATCTTTATCTAAATCATCTAAATCTAACCCTGCTATTAAATCTGATTTATTATCTCTATCTGCTAATGCTTGTGACAGTTTATCAGATGCTTTTTCAGATAAAGAATAAATACTTGTGCCATTTGTTTGTTTATTTAGAGTTGAATCAGCATGAATAGATATAAAAAGGTCAGCAGATTTATTTCTAGCATACTTAACTCTATTTCTTAGTTTAATATACTTATCAGAATTTCTAGTTAAATATACTTTAAAATTTTTTTTCAGAAGCTCTTTTTCTAAAAATTTTGCAGCTGATAGGGTTAAATCTTTTTCTTTAATATTATTTCTAACTGCACCCGGATCAGGACCNCCATGACCTGCGTCAATTACAATAANATTTTTATTATAATTTTGGCTAAAATTTTCCTGATCTGAAAGTAAATTTAAGTCGATTAAAAGAGTGTAATTATTACTTTTTCCACTAATTATTGTTTTTGTAAAATTTTTTATAGGTAATTTTAAATCAAATACTAAT
Source organism: Alphaproteobacteria bacterium TMED109 (assembly GCA_002171375.1). Taxonomy (GTDB): domain Bacteria; phylum Pseudomonadota; class Alphaproteobacteria; order TMED109; family TMED109; genus TMED109. The sequence continues at coordinate 39,062 of NHFK01000031.1, read as the reverse complement.
CTTGCTTTATCATTGGTCTTTGAAGCCCTGATTTTTTTAATAAATTTATAGTTTAAATTACTTTTAGAGAAACTATCGATATCATTTATATCTATAACTAATCTTGGGGGGTCATCTAGAATGAAAGAATTAGATAAGAAACTTTTTTTATTAGATATTAATAATCTTATAAAATTACCTTTCTCATAGCTAAAAATATTTACACTCTCTGCTAATGAATATTTAAAAAAAGAATTGAATATAAGTAAAATAGATATATGAATTAATAAATATATAAATTTTATTACAATATTCATTTATTTTTTCCTATACCAATTAAATATTTATTTTTATTGCTATTTTACAAAATGTTCACATTGTTATACACATATACAATATAAATAATGATTTTAGTTAAGTAAAAAATATAATTAAACAAATTGTAGATATAAAATATTAAAATTTTTCTTTTAGGAAGCATAATGGTTTTAGTAAATAAATATGAAAATAATAAATTTAGCTCGTTTATGCAGCTAACAAAAAAATCATTTAATGCTATTTTTTTAAAAAACTTATGCCTGAAAAATATAAAAATCAGGCTATTAATTAATGCTAACAATAAATTTTACTTTGTAATTAATAAATTTATATTGGCATGGAGTAATATATTCAATGACAAAGCGTATTCTTATAGACGCCGAATACTTAGAAGAAACNCGTGTAGTAGTTACAAATGAAAGTGATATTGAAGATTTTGATCATGAGACTACGACAAAAAAGCAAAATAGAGGCAANTTATATTTAGCTAAGATAGCTAGAGTTGAGCCTTCTCTTCAAGCTGCTTTTGTTGATTACGGTAATGAAAGACATGGATTCTTAGCATTTAGTGAAATACATCCAGACTATTTTCAAATTCCTATTGCTGATAAAGAAAATCTCATTAAGAAAGAAGTTTCTGATATAGATGATAACGATGTTATAGATGATAATATTGAAGAAGCAGAAATAAGTAATAATTCTGATCAAAGACAAAAACCTAACTCTAAAATTAAATTTTATAATAAATATAAAATTCAAGAGGTAATCAAAAAAGGGCAAATTATTTTAGTACAAGTAACAAAAGAAGAACGAGGTAATAAAGGTGCTGCTTTAACAACATTCATATCTTTGGCTGGAAGATATTGTGTGCTTATGACAAATACTATAAGAAAAGGAGGGATCAGTAGAAGAATTACGCACTCTAATGATAGAAAAAAATTAAGAGTAATTATAGAATCTTTAAATATTCCAAATAATATGGCAGTAATTGTTAGAACTGCTGGATCTAAAAGAACAAAAGTAGAGATTAAAAGAGATTATAATTTTTTAAATAAAACATGGGAAAAGATAAAACAAAATACTCTTAAATCNGTAGCTCCTGCTCTAATNCATGAAGAAAATAATATTATTAAAAGAGGTATTAGAGATTTATANACGCNAGAAATAGAGGAAATTCTTATTCAGGGTGATAGTGCATTTAAAGCTGCAAAAACCTATATGAAAACTTTNATGCCAAGCAAAATTAAAATNTTAAAAGAGTANAAAGAAAAAACACCATTATTACAAAAATATAATATAGATACAAAATTAGAANAAATTCATAGTCCTATAGCAAANTTAAAAAGTGGCGGATATATTGTAATAAACCAAACAGAAGCTTTGGTAGCTGTTGATGTTAATTCAGGNAAAGCTACAAAGGAAAGGAATATAGAAGAAACTGCATTACAGACTAATAAAGAAGCTGCCGAAGAATTAGCCATCCAATTAAGATTAAGAGACATGTCTGGCTTAATAGTAGTAGATTTTATAGATATGGTTTTAAGTAAAAATAATAGATTCATTGAGAATATATTAAAACAAAGACTTTATTCAGATAGAGCAAAGATACAAGTAGGNCCTATATCATCATTTGGACTNTTAGAAATGTCCAGGCAAAGACTAAGGCCAAGNATCTATGAAGCAGAATTTATNACTTGCCCCCATTGTTTAGGTCATGGAAGAGTAAGNTCTTTAGANTCTCTAACACTAAANTCCTTACATGATATCGAAAAACAGGCAACTAANTANAGTGANAAAACATTAACAATAAAAATTCCAGAGGNAACNGCTATACATATTCTTAATAATAAAAGAAGAGAANTATCNAATATTGAAGAAAAAAGAAATATTACTATTAACATAGTGCCTGATGCTAATTTAACAAATGAAGAAAATAGTCTTGATATTAAGCATACTACAAATGATTATAAAAATAAAAAGAATGATACAAATAATAAAAATATCAATAAAATTAAACGTCCCAACAATAAAAAGAAATTTAATAAATTTAATGTAAAAAATAACGAAAAGAAAGATGACCAATTAAATAGCAACGAAAATGAGCCTAATAATGAAGAAAAATTAAAAAAGGTAAAAGACAATAAAAATGAAAAAAGTATAAAAAGTACACCTAGAAAAAAATTAAATACTAAATCAAAAGGTTCTGTTCAAAAAAGTATACCTAATGTAGTTAAAGAAAAGCCTGTTAAAACCTCAACAAAAGCGAAAGAAATAACTAAGAAAGATAAAGAAAAAAAACCTTCTAAAGCCGTTAAACCAAGAAAAAAAGGTCCTATAAAGAAAGGTTGGTGGAATAAAGAAGAAGGTTAAGAAGTTATAATTTTGTTTTTATCCAATTTTCTATTCTTTTTGTTCCTTTAATAATATCTTTATTACTCCCACCATAAGAGATCCTTACATATTTTTTTCCTAATTTATTATCAAAATCTTTACCAGGTGTTATTGAAACACCAGCTTCATTTAATAAATTGATTGCAAAATCAGCTGAATTATCAGTGATATTAGATATATCTANATATAAATAAAATGCTCCATCAGCTGGTGCATACTTAGATAAACCTATATCCTCAAAAAAATTAATTAGTAATTCTCTATTTTTATTATAAATAGCTACATTTTTATTTAAAATATTATAATCATCAAAAGCTTTTGTAGCTATAATTTGTGCGATTGTTGAGGGGCATAAAAATAATGACATAGATAGTTTTTCAATAACATTAATTATATTTGAAGGTGCTATAAGCCATCCTAACCTCCAACCAGTCATACTAAAGTATTTTGAGAATGAATTAATAACTATAGCATCTGTATTATAACGAAGTATAGTATCTGATTTTTGACTATATTCAATTCCATGGTAAATCTCATCACAAATAATAACCTTATTATTTTTTTTACACCAAATAGCAATTTTCTTTAACTCTGAGTTTTGTATTATACTTCCTGTTGGATTTGCAGGAGAAGCTATTACAATACCATTAATACTATCTTTTAAAGCCTCTAATTTATTCAAAGTNAGTTGGTANCTAGAATCATGATCTCCTTCTATAAATACNATATCTAAATTTANTGATTTCATTACATTNATATATGCAGGATAATATGGCGTCATTATNACAATTTTATCNCCTTGATCAAATAATGCTAATAAAGATAAAAGAAATGCNCCAGANGCACCTGCAGTAACAGCTANACATTCTGNATTTACTTCTTGCTCGTACCAATATTTATAATGATTAGAAATTTTATCTCTTAATTCAGGNATACCTATTGATTCAGTGTATCCAATATTTTTTTTCCCTATTATTTCTGTNGCATATTTTAATATATGTTTTGGCGTACTTATGCCTGGTTCTCCCACATCCATATGAATAATATCATTTCCCTTAGACTTTAAATTATTTGCTTTTGTAAGCATATCTATGGCTAAAAAAGGTGCTATGTTAGATCTTTTTGAATTGGTAATACTCATATCAAACCTAGTTATAAAAAATTATTTATTTATACCTNTCTATATTTTANATATAATTAAGATATAAANNATAAANAATTTTTATGTATGGATATTAATGTTAAAACTTACTNTTAAACTATTTAAATATATAAAATCATACACTAAAATATTATTATTTCTATTTTTATTNTTANCTTTTTTTTNCTCTAAAANAATNAAAGCACAAANTCTAAATTTAATCCAAGACNCAGAAATAGAGCTATATATTAGAGAATGGATNGANCCAATAATTAAGGTTGCAGGATTAAATCCTAATGCAGTAAATGTATACATAGTAAATGATGAAACAATAAATGCTTTTGTAGCTGGTGGACAAAATATTTTTATTAATACAGGACTTATATTAAAGGCAAAAGAAGTAGATGCTCTAATAGGNGTTTTAGCACATGAAATTGGTCATATAGCTGGAGGACATTTAAATAGAACTATAAATTCTATGAAAAAAGCTCAAGATACAGTTACTATNGCCACAATAATTACTGCTGGCCTAATGGCTGCTTCAAAAGCAGCTGGATTAAATACACCTTCTGGTCTAGCAAAATTAGCTACCCTAGGACCAAGCATAGCTGAAAGAAATTTTTATAAACATACAAGACAAAATGAAAAATTTGCGGATGCAGCAGCTATTAAATATATGACTGCCGTAAACCGTTCTTGTATTCCGCTAGCTCAATTGTTAAAGGTCTTAGGTAAACAAGAATTACTTCATGAAAATAGGCAAGACCCTTATTTAAGAACTCATCCAATATCTCAGGAGAGAATTTATGAAATTATGGAAGCAAGTGAAAATATTGAGGTTAATAAAATAGATAATTCATCAATTGATGAAATTAAATATAAAAGAATAGTAGCAAAAATTATAGCCTTTACAAATACTCCTGGAAAAACTTTATTGTTATACCCAAAGACTTCATCAGAAATTGATGCAAGGTATGCTAGAGCAATAGCCTATCTTCGTTTACCTGATCTAGATAAAGGTATTAAAGAAATAANTCATTTAATTAACTTAGATAATAGTGACCCTTTTTTTCCAGAAGTTTTAGGACAAATGTTATTCGAGAATGGACAAATATTTGAATCTATAAAACAACTTCAGATATCTGCTAACTTATTACCTAAAAANCCNNTAATATTATTGTCTTTAGCAAGATCCCAAGTAGAATATGGGAAAGAAAAAGAAAATAATGAAGCNATAAGNAATTTAAAAAANATTTTAGAGGTTATTCCTAAAAATATTGCAGCCTGGAAATTATTATCAATAGCTGAGGCAAGGAATAATAATATTGGACAAGCCCAGTTAGCATCAGCTGAAGCATATTTTTTATTAGGTAAATATAACTTGTCTATTCAATTTGCAGAAAAAGCGAGAATTTCTTTTAAAAAAAGCAGTCCTAGTGATATAAGATCTTTAGATATAATATTTTTTTCTAAAGAAAAATTAAAAAACAATAAAGGTTAATTAAATGATACTTAAATATAAGAAAATATTAATAAAATTATTTCTTTCATCAATAATATGCTTATCATTTATTTCTTCTGCNAATTCTATAGATGATTTATCCAAAGAAGAATTAAATGAATATATCTATCAATATATAATGGAAAACCCTGAAGTNATTTTAGAATCTGTTGATAGATTAAGAAAAAAAATGGAAGAAAATACTGAAANTAATGATAAATTCTTAGAAGAAAATTTNACGCAAATGGCTAATAATCCACTTATACCTTTTATGGGGTCTGATANTCCTAAAGTTACTATTATAGAATTTTTTGATTATAATTGTGGTTATTGCAAAAAATCCTTAGATGCTATTAGAGAACTATTAAGATCAGAATATGATTTAAAGATTTCTTTTAGAGATTATCCTATTTTATCACCATCAAGCAGAATAGCTGCTGCAGCCGCATTNGCAGCCAAAGAACAAGGTAAATATTTTTTATTCCACTCTGCCTTAATGAATCTTCAAGGAAATTTAGATGAAAATAAAATATACTCAACTGCTGAAAATTTAGAAATAGACATAGTTAAACTTAAAGAAGATATGAATAAACCAGAAATAAAAAAAATATTAGAAGAAAATGAAGAATTAGCAAGAAAATTAAATATAAGAGGTACACCAACTTTTTTAATTAATGGAAAATTATATGCAGGAGCTCTAGAATTAAGTAAATTGAAGGCTATTATTAATCAAAGTTTGGAAGATAGTTAATATATTGTAATTTTTAAAATCTACAATCATAAAGAAAGAAAATTATGTTTAATAATATAGGTACAATAATAAATACAATCTTATTCGGCAAAAAAACTGGTGAAGATAGTTTTGGAAATATTTATTACATAAATAAGGGCAAGAAAAGATGGGTAGTATATAATAAAAATAATGATGCATCTTCTGTGCCACCAGAATGGCAGGCATGGTTAACATATACTCTAAATGAAATNCCNAANAATAATAGCNAAAANAACAAATGGCAAATTAAACATCAACCTAACACTACAGGAATAAGTAATATTATGATTAAATCAACTAAAAATAATAAAGAAAAAAAGCCATTATANACCTCATGGTCACCTAGAAAAAGAGNAAATTANAGTGACTAGTAAAAATGATAANCTACTNCCAAAAATATGGAAAGGTGCTAATGATGAAAANATATCATGCACTGAAAAAATTAAATTATTAAATGAAAATATTNTAGAAATNAGTCAAATTACAGANGATGCAATAGANGANGCAATATTAATGGGAGCNGACCCTAATCAAGTTATAGAAATAATAATNCAATCACTGAAAGAAAAAAAATACTGAAACTTAATATAAAAATAATAAAAAATATAATTATNACTATTANTTTNTGTTTTATATTTATTCTTGAAGGCCAAGCTAATGGCAATAAAAAGGCATTAATTAAAATTATAGATAAAATATCTAGTAAAAATTATTCCATAGAGATAAATAAAAATAATAAAGTTATATTTAAGAATATAGATATTTCTTTAATAAAGTGTCTAAAAAATGATGAGGATAATAACAGCTTTGCTTCATATATTAACTTAAAAGATAGAAAAAAAAATAAATTTATTTTTAAAGGTTGGATATTCTCTAAAAATATTAGTTTATCACAAGTAGCTCATCCAATTTACAACATTAAATTAGTCAAATGTATATAAATTATAATTAATAATTACCTGATTTAGGATATAGGTTTATATCTAGTACTCCAGGTTTACTCATTTTATAAAAATCAGAATTAATTTTTAGTGCTTTTTTTAAAATTATTAGAAAACTTTCTTGATCAATTTCATAAGCACCCATAGTCTTAAGATGTTCTGTTATAAATTGTGTATCTAATAAAACAAAGTTCCCAACTTTTAGTCTATCTATTAAATGTAATAGAGCTACTTTACTTGCGTTTGTCATTCGGCTAAACATACTTTCTCCAAAAAACATTCCTCCTATAGCAACACCATATAAGCCTCCAACTATATCATCATTAGAATAGCATTCGATGCTATGTGCATAGCCTTTATAATGCAGCTCGATAAAAACGTCTCTAATACTTGGATTAATCCAAGTATTTTCTCTACTATTAGTAATTTCAGAACAAGCTTCAATTACTCCTATAAAATCAGTATTAATTTTTATTTTAAAAGGCTCTGTATTTATAAACCTTTTAAGTTTTCTTCTAATATTTATTTTATATGGATTAATAACTCCTCTATTTTTTGGCTTAACCCAAAACACATCAGAGCTATCAATATTTTCAGCCATAGGAAATATTCCATTACAATATGCATCTAAAATATTTTTATAGTTGATTTTTATATATTTATGATCAAATTTATTAATCATTATTCTTTAAAAATTTTTCTAACCATCTAATATCATAATTACCTGAAATAAATTCATTTTCACTAATAATTTTTTCATGAAGCGAAAGCGTAGTATTTATTCCATCTATGACATACTCTTTTAAGGCTATCTTTAATTTTAATATAGCTTCTTCTCTATTATTTCCATAAACGATCAATTTAGCTATTAAGCTATCATAATTAGGAGGCACTTTATATCCTGAATATAAAGCAGAATCTATTCTTACTCCAAAACCTCCAGGCGCGTGATAATTCTTTATATTTCCTGCATTAGGTATAAAAGTTTCAGGGTCTTCTGAATTTATTCTACATTCTATAGAATGACCTTTAATTTTTACATCTTTTTGTTTCACTGAAAGCTTTTTACCATTAGCGACATTAATTTGCTCTTTAACTAAATCGAAGCCTGTAATCATTTCAGTAATAGGATGTTCAACTTGTATTCTGGTATTCATCTCTATAAAGAAAAATTCTCCATTTTCATAAAGCATTTCAAAGGTTCCTGCTCCAAGGTAACCTAATTTTTTTACAGCTTTGACAATAACTTTACTAATTTTAGCTCTTTCTTCTTCATTTAGTGCAGGAGATGGTGCTTCTTCTAAGACTTTTTGATGTCTTCTTTGTAAAGAACAATCTCTTTCTCCAAAATGCACAACATTTCCAAAACTATCTGCAAACAGCTGAAATTCTATATGCCTTGGATTTGCCAAATATCTTTCAAGATATACCGTATCATCTCCAAAGCCAGATTTAGCTTCAGAACGAGCCAAATTCCAAGCCTCTTCCAACTCAGAGGCTTTTTCAGCAACTTTCATACCTTTACCTCCTCCACCTGAGGCAGCTTTAATTAAGATAGGAAAACCTATTTCTTTTGCTATTTTCTTTAATTCTTGTAAATTTTTAATAGCTCCATCTGAACCTGGAACTAGAGGAATTCCTAATTTTTTCATTGCAGTTCTAGCTGATACCTTATCTCCCATTTCAGATATATGTTGCGCTTTGGGTCCAATAAATATTAATCCATGCTCATTAACTATTTCTGCAAATTTTGCATTCTCTGATAAAAAACCATACCCAGGATGAATAGCATCAGCTCCGCTGACTTCTGCAGCCGAAAGAATTGAAGATATATTTAAATAACTTTTAGACGCTAAAGGAGGTCCAATACATACACTTTCATCTGCTAGCCGAACATGCATAGCATTTTCATCTATAGTAGAATGAACTGCCACAGTTTTTATATCAAGTTCCTGACAGGCTCTAATTATTCTTAAAGCTATCTCGCCCCTATTAGCTATTAAAATTTTTTTAATCACAATTATCTTCTTTAACTAATATCAATTATTACGAGAACTTCATCAAATTCAACAGACATTTCATTTTTAACAATTATTTCCTTAACTACTCCTGTAAAAGGAGACTTTACTGGATTCATAGTTTTCATAGCTTCAATTATAAATAACTGATCTCCCTCTTTAACAGTCTGTCCGATAGTTATAAATGGTTTAGCATCTGGTGATGAAGCAAGATAAATAGTTCCCACCATAGGGGATTTAACAGTACCTGGTTGTTCTAAATTAGCCTTTTTTTGTTCTATTTTTTCTGTTTGAATAATATTTGATGGAACTGCAATACTTCCATTAGAAGAAATATTTCTTGAAACTTTAATTGATTGCCTTCCCTGAGTAACACTTATTTCTGATAAATTATTCTCATCTAAAAGATTTGAAAGCTCGTTTATTAAAGATTTGTCTACTGAAATTCTTCCCATTTAATTCTCCTGATGCTTGTTAATATCTATATTTATTAATTTAATTATAGAATTAAGTGCTATTTCATAACCCTTAGCTCCAAATCCGCATATACTTCCATTAGCAACATGAGATATATACGATAAATGTCTAAAATTTTCTCTTTTATAAATATTTGACATATGAACTTCTATAATTGGTTTACTAAAAAAATTTAATGCATCCATTAATGCGATAGAAGTATGCGTATATCCACCAGCATTTATTATAATACCTGAATAGTCTTCACATGCTCCCTGAACTATTTCTATAATTTTTCCTTCATTATTACTTTGAACACAATCAATATTATAAGATAGTTTCTTTCCATGTTTAACTAAATTATTTTCTATTTTTTCTAAACTTATCTTACCATAAATTTCTGGTTCTCTTCTTCCTAATAAATTTAAATTAGGTCCATTTATAACTAAAATTTTCTTAAATATATTCACAAAGCACCCTTATAATAGTATTTTNAAATTTATTCTTATAATATATATTTATTGCTTATTAAAATATATATTATAATGCAAATATTATAAAAATGAAAAAATATAAATATGTCTATAAAAAATATAAATATATACATTAATGGAGAATCAAANAAAATAAAGGNTGAACTATCAGTTTTATCCCTACTNAAATTGTTAAATTTAAATAAAAATAATATTGCCGTTGAAATTAATAGAGAAATAATAAATAAATCAAATTATAATGCTTATATAATAAAAGAAAATGACAGAATTGAAATTGTTAACTTTATAGGAGGAGGAAATAATATTTCTAAGNATAAAGAATTTTTAAATATAGCAGGCAAGAATTTTANATCTAGGCTTATCATNGGAAGTGGAAAGTTTAAAAATTTTGAAGAAAATTTAAAAGCTCTAGAAGCATCAAATTCAGAGATTATTACTGTTGCAATTAGAAGAACTAATTTATCAAACCCAAGTGCTCCAATTATTACTGATNTCATCAACCCAAAAAAATATACTTACTTACCTAATACTGCTGGTTGCTATAATGCAGAAGAAGCAGTAAGAGTTTTAAATTTAGCACGAGAGGCTGGAGGCTGGAATTTAGTTAAACTTGAAGTTCTAGGTGATAAAAAAACACTCTATCCAAATATGATAGAAACATTAAANGCTTCAAAAATTCTCGTTAAAGAAGGTTTTAAAGTTATGGCATATTGTACTGATGACCCTATTTTAGCTAAGCAATTAGAAGAAAATGGCTGTTCAGCAATAATGCCATTAGGTTCTCCAATAGGCTCTGGGTTAGGTATTCAAAATAAATTAAATATAAAAATTATAGTAGAAAATAGTAATGTCCCAGTTATAGTGGATGCAGGACTTGGNACCGCATCTGATGCATGTATTGCCATGGAAATGGGATGTGATGCTGTACTTATAAATTCAGCTATTGCTTTGGCTAATGACCCAATTTTAATGGCTGGTGCTATGAAAAATGCGGTAATATCGGGAAGAAATGCTTATTTATCTGGGAGAATGAAAAAAAATAATTTGGCAAATGCAAGCTCTCCGATAAAAGATTTTTAACTTTATTTATAACAACTATATTATAGATTTAATTATTATAAATATAAAAAGGAAATATGAAATGACTATAAATAGACAAATAATAATGAAAACTCGGCCTGAAGGAATGCCTAAACATGAAAACTTTGAAATTATTGAAAATAAAATTCCAGATATAAGACATGGCGAAGTTCTTATAAAAATATTATGGCTCTCACTGGACCCCTATATGAGAGGAAGAATGAGTAAGGCAAAAAGCTATGCTGCATCTTTAAATGAAGGTGATTTAATAGTAGGTGGTGCTGTAGGAAGAGTAATAAATTCAGAAACTAGCCAATATAAAGAAGGTGATATAGTTGAAGGGTTTACATTAGGTTGGCAAGAATATGCAATTGCAACACCTGCAACTATTAGAAAAATAAACCCTGAATTAGCTCCAATTCAGACTGCTGTTGGAGTTTTAGGTATGCCTGGTATGACTGCTTTTTTTGGGCTTCTTCATGTAGGAAAACCAATTCCTGGAGACACAGTTGTGGTATCAGCAGCATCAGGAGCAGTAGGTCAACTGGTTGGACAAATTGCTAAAATTGCTGGTTGTCATGTAGTAGGAATAGCTGGTGGACAAGAAAAATGTGACTTTTTAACAAACTCACTAAATTTTGATGCTGCTATAGATTATAAAAATGAAAATGTTGATGATATGCTAGATAAATATTGTCCGAATGGCGTAAACGTATATTTTGATAATGTAGGGGGCAGTATTACTGATTCCGTTATAAATAAGCTTGCTAATTACGCAAGAGTTGCTGTTTGTGGTGTAATATCTCAATATAATTTGACTGCTCCAGAATCTGGACTGAGAACGCATAGATCGATGTTAACTAACCAAGCTACAACTGAAGGCTTCTTAGTATTTCAATTTGCCCAAAAATACCATATTGCAATAGAAAGAATAGCAAAATGGATTAAAGATGGTAAAATTACTTATAAAGAGGATATAGTAGAAGGAATTGAAAATGCTCCTGAAGCATTTATTGGACTAATGAAAGGTAAAAATTTTGGAAAACTTCTAATCAAAGTTTCCGATTGATTATTTTTTTAATTTGTCGATTGAATTTACCTTCAAGGATAGTTCTTTTAGTTGGTTATTTTCAATTTTAGAAGGTGCATCCATTAAAAGATCTTGAGCTTGCTGATTCATTGGAAACATAATAACTTCTCTTATGTTTGGCTCATTAGCAAGCAACATTACTATTCTATCAATTCCAGGAGCTATACCTCCATGCGGAGGTGCTCCATACTTAAAGGCGTTATATAAAGCCCCAAATCGACTTTTTAAATCTTCAGATGTATAACCTGCAATACTAAATGCTTTTTCCATAATATCTGTTCTATGATTTCTTATAGCTCCAGATGATAACTCAACTCCATTACAAATAATATCATACTGCCATGCTAAAATATCTAATGGATCTTTGTTTTCAAGAGCTTCCATACCTCCTTGTGGCATAGAGAAAGGATTATGACTAAATATTATATTATTAGTACTTTCATCTAATTCATACATAGGAAAATCTACAGTCCAACAAAATTTAAATACATTTTTTTCAATAATATCCATGTCTTCTGCAATCTTCATTCTAGCTTTCCCTGCAAAACTTTCTGCTTCTTTAACTTTATTACAAATAAAAAATATTGCATCCCCATCTTTTGTTTCTGTTTTCTTTTTGATAATTTCTATAGATTCTTTAGATAAAAATTTTCCTATTGGTCCTTTAGCTTCACCATCACTTAATAAAATATAACCTAAACCAGGCTGTCCCTGTTCTTGAGCCCAAGCATTTAATTTATCAAAAAATGACCGAGGCCTATCGACAACGTTAAATGCAGCTACTGCTCTTACAACAGCTCCTTTATTGATCTGTTCTTTAAATGCCTTAAAAGTAACTTTTTCATGCAAAAAAGCTTCAGTTACATCACATATTTCTAAAGGGTTTCTCAAGTCTGGTTTATCTGTCCCATATTTTAACATTGCCTCTTTAAAAGTAATTTTTGGGAATGGGTTAGATGTTATTTTCCAGTCTGAAAACTCACTAAAAAGTTCGGATAAAACTGGTTCAATTGTGTTAAATACATCATCCTGTGTGGCAAAAGCCATTTCCATATCTAATTGATAAAATTCTCCTGGACTTCTATCAGCTCTTGCATCCTCATCCCTAAAACATGGAGCAATTTGAAAATAACGATCAAAACCAGATGCCATTATTAACTGCTTAAATTGTTGCGGAGCCTGAGGCAAAGCATAGAATTTTCCTGGATTTAAACGTGAAGGGACTAGAAAATCTCTCGCTCCTTCTGGAGATGAAGCGGTTAAAATTGGTGTTTGAAACTCGTGAAATCCTGCAGAAATCATTTTATTTCTAATTGAAGAAATAATTTTTGACCTTAAAAGCATATTTTTTTGCATAGAAGGCCTTCTTAAATCTAAAAATCTATTCCTTAACCTAACTTCTTCTCCTAGATCATGCTCGCCAGAGACTGGCATAGGAAGGATTTCTGATGAAGATTCTATTATATAATTTTCAATAGATACCTCTATTTCTCCAGTAGAAAGTTTTTTATTAATTAAATCGTCAGACCTCTTTACTACTTTTCCAGAGACAGTAATTACACTTTCTAATCGAGTATCTTCACATAATTTAAAAAATTTATTATCATTATCAACAACTATTTGGATAACTCCAAAATGGTCTCTTAAATCTATAAATAATAGGCCACCATGATCTCTTTTACGATCAACCCATCCAGATAATTTAACAGTATTACCTACATTACTTGAAGTAAGCTCTCCACAATTATGTGAACGATAAAGATGCATATAAATATCCTCATAAAGTTAATTATTATTAATTTATATAATAATATATCTTTTAGACAAAATAATAAAAATTACAAACCAAAATGTATTTAGTTTTGTTGATAATATACAAATCTAATGTTATTTCTATTAAAATGACTCTTTTAACAAAATCTCAAGAAATAGAAACGCTCTGTAATAATCTTAAAAAAGAACCATTTATATGTGTGGATACTGAGTTTATTAGGGAAAAATATTACTACCCTAAACTATGTCTAATTCAAATTGGAGATTCAAAAGGTAATGGGTGGGCAATAGATCCATTAATTAATCAGATTAACTTAAGCCCAATATTTGAATTACTACTTGATAAAAAAATATTAAAAGTATTACATTCTCCTAGACAAGACTTTGAAATCATATTCAATATTTTAAAAAAAATACCTACTCCAATATTTGATACGCAATCTGCTGCTATGTGTTGTGGTTTTGGAGACTCAGCTAGTTATGAATCTTTAGTTAAGAACATTAGTAATATTAATTTAGATAAAAGTGCTAGATATACTAATTGGGAAAACCGGCCATTAAATGAAAAGCAAATAAAATATGCTATTTCAGATGTAACATATCTCTCAGAAATTTATTTATTTTTAAATAACCATATGGAAAAAAACAAAAGAATAAATTGGATAAAAGAAGAAATAGAAAAATTTAATGATTTGAGCCTATATAAAACTGAATCACAAAATGCATGGAAGAGAATAAAATTTAACAGCTCTAATAATAAAACTATGTCAATTTTTAGGCAAATTGCAGCTTTAAGAGAAGAATTAGCAAAAAGTAATAATATACCTAGAAATAAAATATTTAGAGATGATGTTATAATTAAATTAACTAAAAACCCTCCTAATAATATTAAGGATTTTGATAACCTAAGAGGAATGAATCTTAAACATATTGATATTTCTTATAAGAATAAAATATTAAATTATATAAAAATTGGAAAAAATGAAAAAAATATCGATTGGTTAAATAAAAGAAATATTAATACTCCTTCTAAAGCAATCACTGATATTTTAAAAATNATATTACTAAGCAGTGCTGAAAAACATAATATTTCTCCTCTCCTAATTGCGAATAAAGAAGACTTAAAATTAATAGCTCTAGGAGAAAAAGACGTAAAAGCTCTTAAAGGATGGAGATATGATATTTTTGGGTCTTTTGCAATAAAACTCATGGAAGGTAAGTTTAGCCTTAAAATCAAAAATGGGTCTGTAATAATAGATTAGTTTTGGTTTTTAGTAAGTACCAGGGTATCCACCTCCATCTATTAACAAATTCTGGCCAGTTATGTACCCAGCATGACTGCTACATAAATAAGCACATGCCACACCAAATTCTTTNGGAGTNCCAAATCTNCCAGAAGGATTTTCAGCTGCNCTAGCTTCTCTAACTTCTTCTACACTTTTTCCTGTTTTATCGGATACAAATTTAAAACTATTACGTAACCTATCTGTATCAAATGGTCCTGGTAAAATACTATTTATAGTAACATTATTGATAATTGTCTTCCTCGCAATACCGGCAACAAAACCAGTTAGTCCACTTCTAGCTCCATTAGATAAGCCTAAAATATCTATTGGCGCCTTTACTGAACTAGAAGTTATATTAATAATTCTTCCAAATTTTCTATCTTGCATACCATCCACATATGCTTTTATCAATTCAATAGGTGTAAACATATTAGCTATACACGCATTCATCCAATCATCTCTATTCCAATCCCTAAAATCTCCAGGAGGAGGTCCTCCTGCATTATTTACTAGAATATCGGGATTAGGACAAAGTTCAATAAGCTTAATTTGTTGTTCTTTAGAGGTTATATCTGCACAAAACTCTGTTATATTTACTGCATATTTTTCTCTTAATTCTCTGGCTGTTAAAGATAAAACTTCTTGATTTCTTCCATTGATAACTAAATCTACTCCTTCGGAAGCAAGTGCCTCAGCACACCCTTTACCTAATCCTCTACTAGAAGCACAAACTATTGCTTTTTTTCCTTTAATTTCCATATCCATTACTATATTTCTCCTTATTTTTTTTACAATTTAAATACATTTTTTAAAAAAGGTATAGTTATTTTTTTAGATTTTTCGAGAGATAAGGTATTAATTCTAGAGACCATCTTTATAATAGATTCAAAAGATCTATCTATTCTTTTTATTAAATAATTAATTACTTCAAAGTCTACTAATACTCCTTTATCTGCAAATTGTTTTACTAATAAACTTTTTAATAATTCATCATCAGGTAAACCAATATTAATTTGTGGCATAGATAATATTCTTGATTTTAAATCTAGAAGTTTAAAATTAATTTTAGAAATAGGTAGGTTAGAAGTAAACATTAAATTATTTTTTNTTTCNNNCATCAAATTATAAANATGTAATAATANTTTCTCAGATTTAAATTTGTGAATATCTTCTATAATAAGACATTTATTTTCTGTGATATCGTCTAGTTTACTTTCTTCTAAGTTTTTTGCTTCTATNATAAAACCATGCGATAAAGTCTTTAACGCTGANGCCAAGTGGCTTTTTCCAGACCCAGTAGGACCACACACTATAAAACCTAGAGAAGGCCAATTTGGCCAAATATCAAGCCAAATAACAGCATCTTTATTTATACTACTAACAATATAGTCTTCTCTACCCATAGAAGGAAAAGTCCTAAGATTCAAAAGTAATTGTTTACTGTCAGAATCGTTCATTATTCAAACCTGTTACTCTTTTTCAAAAAGAATAACAGCTAATACTGCTGCTACTGGAATAGCTAGTAAAACTCCAATAATGCCAAAAGCCGCTCCTCCAGCAATAATCATAAACATGCCAACTAAAGGATGAAGTCCTACATTCTTTGATATAAATTTTGGCTCTAAAATATAAGATTCAATAATTTGTCCTAAAATAAATATTATTAAAATATATGCTATAATTATAAATGAACTCATTTGTAAGACACTAAATGATAAGGCTAATATTAAACCTAGTATGGTTCCTAGATAAGGAATAAATGATAAAACCCCAATAATTGAACCTATGCTAAAAGCACCTTCAAGGTTTATCAAAGATAATAGAATACTGTAATAAATAATTAAAAATAACGAAATAATAAACTTACCTCTAAAAAAAGAGGATAAAACAGAATCTATTTTTATTATTTTAACATCCATAGATTTTTTTTGGTTTTTTGGAATTAGGTCTTTTAAATAACTCTTTATTTTATCCCAATCATATAAAATATAGCATGTTACTATTGGAGTAATAATAGTAAGACCTATAATACTTACAAAAGCTTTNCCCTTTAAAAAAGCACCGCTTAAAATATTAATAATAAAACTTATTATTTCTCCACTTTTATTTGCAAGTATATTACCAATTGAATCTAAATAATTATCATAATTAATAAAATTACTAAAATTATCTTCTATATAGAATAATATTTTCTCATAAATTAATGGAAATTTAATAATAATATTACTTATTTGGTCAAGTAATAGTGGAATTAAGAATATAAATCCTCCTAAGAAAAAACATAAACTTACTATTAATGCTATCAAAACTGCAAATTGATGTCCTAACCCCAAATTCTTTAGTTTATTTACTAAAGGATTTAATACATAAGCTAATAAAATACCCATAATAAAAGGTAATAATATTGAAGATGCTAACCATAGAAATATGATAAAGAATAAAATAGAAATATATATTATATAAGTTTTATTTTTCAATATATTAAACTCCATAAATGTAACATTATCATTCAGTTAACAAAATAGTAGAATTATTTTTATAATTTTTATCATTGCTTTCAGTAGAATCAATAACTGTCTTATTATAATCAATTAAACTAATATTATATTCATTATTAGCATTTAATCTTTTTTGTATATCTATCCTTGATTTATTAAAAACTTTAAATAATTTATCTTCATTCTCTATATCAATACGAACTTGAATTAATGAATTATTATGAGATAAAGATACTATCTTATAATCTAATATTTCTTTAATACTTTGTATATTATTAACTAATGACCTCCAATTTCTAAAATTATTAAAATTGGCATTTAAATTTATTTTTTTAAAATTTATATTTTTTTGAAAAGAAATTTTATTCAAAATAAGCCAATTTTCTATGCTTTTTAAATTAAAAAATATAGAAAACTCTGCTTGATATTTAATATCTGATAATTTTTCATAATGTATTTTATAACCAGCTACAAAATCCTTTATATTTTCTTTTTTATTAATATCATCTAAAACAGAACTTATAGTTAGATAATCTTCATTATCGAGCTTCCAGGAAAGTAGTTTTTTTAGGCCTATAAATATTGCTTTATTGGTTGCATTATTTCTTGCTAAATTAATATCTTCAAAAACTATATCTATGTTAATATTATCTACAGTAAAGAAATCATCTGCCTTAGTATTACTATGTATAGTTATTAAAAAAATAAATATAAAAAAACTATTAAGTAATTTAAAATTATGTATAAAATGTCTTATATTTTTAATCATATTAAACCATTTAATTGCAAACTATATACATTAAGTAATGTCATACTAAAATAGTAAAGTCAGGAATACAATAAACCATGGTTAACAAAAACGAAAATAATACTTCAAAGAACCTTACATATGCAGATGCAGGAGTTGATATTGAAGCAGGAAACAAATTTGTTACAGATATAATACCTATGGTGAAAGAGACAAATAGACTTGGAGTGATGGGATCAATCGGAGGTTTTGGAGGGCTATTTAATCTATCTGAGTGTGGTTATAATGAACCTATATTAGTTTCTGCAACTGACGGTGTTGGCACAAAATTACTTATTGCAGAAGAAATAAATAAGCATGACACTATTGGTATTGATTTAGTAGCTATGAGCGTAAATGATATAGTAGTGCAAGGTGCTGAACCCTTATTTTTTCTTGATTATTTTGCTACAGGAAAATTAAAAATTGAATTAGCAAAAGAAATAATAAAAGGAATAACTCAAGGAGTAAAACTAGCTAACTGTGCTTTGTTAGGAGGAGAAACTGCAGAATTGCCTGATATTTATTATAATAATAATTATGATTTAGCAGGTTTTGCAGTAGGAGTAGTTGAGAAAAACGATATTTTACCTAAAAATAATATAAAAGCTGGCGACTATATTATAGGACTTAAAAGTTCAGGAGTTCATTCAAATGGTTTCTCTTTAGTCAGAAAAGTTTTAACAAACAATGATATTAAAATGAAAGATAAAATTAGCGATTTTCCTGATAAATCTATAGGTCATCATTTATTAACACCTACTAAAATATATGTTAAATCTATACTTAATGAGCATAAATTAGGTCATATTAAAGCATGTGCGCATATTACTGGTGGAGGTTTAATAGATAATTTACCGAGAGTAATACCAAATAATTTAGAAGCTGTAATATATGGGAATAAAATTAAACCTAATAGTATTTTTACTTGGATTAAGAACATAGGGAATATAAAGAGCAATGAAATGTTAAAAACATTTAATTGTGGAATAGGTATGTGTATTATTGTTGACCCTTCTAAAGCAGATCAGATATTAGACAATTTTATTAAACACGGAGAAGAGGCTTCCATAATAGGAAAATTAGAAGAAAAATCTAATAACAAAAATATATTAATACTAGATGAAGACCAAATGTGGGATAAATAAAGAACCTACAATTATCCTACTATTTCTTCATCTGTGAAAAAAAAGTCTATTTCTATTTTAGCATTATCAGAACTATCAGAGCCATGAACTGAATTAGCCTCTATAGATTCTGCAAACTCATATCTTATTGTTCCTTTATCTGCTTCTTTAGGGTTAGTAGCACCCATTGTTTTTCGGTATAGTGCTATTGCATTTTCTGCTTCTAAAACCTGAACTACAACTGGCCCAGAAGTAATAAAATTAACTAAGTCTCTAAAAAATGGCTTTTCCTTATGTACCCCATAAAATTCCTGAGCTTGAGCTTCTGAGAGCGTAATACGTTTTTGNGCGATTATTGATAATCCTACTTCTTCTATAATNGCATTAATTTTTCCAGTAATGGACCTNTTAGTCGCATCTGGTTTTATAATAGATAATGTTCTTTCCATANANCTTTCTCCTATTTAAGTTTTTTATTCTATAAAATCTTTAACATAAGTATTTAATANCCTCACGCCAAAACCTGTTCCTCCTGTAGGGTATAAAATAGAGTTGCTTTTGGCCCAAGTTACTCCAGCAATATCTATATGCACCCAGGGAATATTTTTTGTAAACTGCTCAATAAATTTAGCTCCTGATGTTGCTCCTGCTCCTCTTCCTGATCCAACATTTTTCATATCAGCTATAGCTGACTTTATGTCATCATCATATTCCGCACCTACTGGCATACGCCATACTTTTTCTCCGGTTTTTTCACCTGAATCAAATATGTTTGAAGCTAGCTCATCATTATTACTAAATATACCAGCTCTTTGTGGTCCCAAACTGACTATTACTGCACCTGTTAAAGTAGCTAAATCTATTAATCTTTTTGGATTAAATTTATTTATTGCGTATGTTACAGCATCAGCCAAAACTAGTCTTCCTTCGGCATCTGTATTTATTACTTCTATTGAATGTCCAGAAGAAGCCACAACTACATCTCCAGGCCTCTGAGCTTTACCAGAAGGCATATTCTCAACAAGTCCTACAACTGCAGAAATATTAACATTCGCTTTTCTTCCTGCTAAAGCTTTCATTAAACCAATTACCACACCGGAACCTCCCATATCCCATTTCATATCTTCCATACCACCAGATGGTTTAATTGAAATACCTCCAGTATCAAATGTTACACCTTTTCCTACAAAACAAACTTCTGGTTTAGACTTTTTATTTTTTGTACCATTCCATGACATGCTTACTACTCTTGGTTCATTAGCACTTCCCATAGCAACTCCCAATAAAGCGCCCATTTTTAATTTTCTAATTTGTGGTAACTTTAAAACCTCTACTTTAACACCTAAAGTTTTTAATTTTTCTGCTTCTTTAGCTAAATTTTCAGGAGTCAATACATTTGCTGGCTCCGATACTAAATTACGTGTAAGAAATACTCCTTCCTCTAGAGCTCTAAGAGGGGAATAATATTTTTTTGCTAAAGTAATACTATTAACTTTAAATTCTACTTCTTTAAGTGAATTATTAAACTTATCTTTACTTTTTAATTTATATTTATAAAAACTATATGATCTTAATTTTATTCCATGCGTTATTTTAGCAGCTAGTTCTTCTAAAGTAATTTTAGATTTTTTATCAATTTCAAAATAGATTGTAAGTTTTTTACATAACTTTGGTATAGAAGAAAAAATACTTCCCCCTATTCTTTCCGCATTGTCTACATTAATGTTTTTTTCATTACCTATGTTATATAATAATATCTCTCTTATTCCTTTATCTTTTTTTAAATAAATACTTTTTTTACTTCCTTTTTTATTTAAGGTTTTAAGTTTTATAGCTTCCGATATAATACCACCATAATTCTTGTCTAAAAGAGCTATATTACCTCTTAGTTTTAGAGATTCATCAAGAAGAATTAATGTTAATTCATTGTTAAACTTAAGTTGTGAGTTAAAAGTTACTTTAAAAGTCATTTAATTTCCCTTCAAATGAATTATTTATTCTTATAAACTAATTACGATATATTTTTATTAAAAATAAAATTAATATATATTAAATGTAGAACTAACATATTTTTTTAATTAATCTAATAAAATATTAATGGATAAAAGAAAAATTGAATTTATTTATTCTCTACATATTTAGACAATTGTTTGGTCCATTTATACTAATAATGATTACTATGACTGGAATTGCATGGTTAACACANTCTCTAAGGTTTATAGATCTAATTGTTATAAAGGGTTTACCCTTAAATATATTTATTAATCTAACTATCTTAATAATTCCTAAACTCCTNGTGACTATAATTCCATTTATAGGATTCTTAGCTTCCTTAATCACATACATAAGATTAAATAATGAATCAGAATTAATTTCAATGAAATCTGCAGGAATAAATAATTTTAAAATAGTATTACCCGCTTTAATATTTGGAATAAGTTTAGGCGCACTCTCTATGACATTAGAAAATTTTGNCTCACCTTATGCATATAATAAATTTAAAAACTTACAATATGATATTAGAAATAATTATATATCTATACTATTTCAAGACAAAGTATTTTCTTCTCCTATTCAAGGTTTAACTATTTTTATAAAAGAAAGAGATAAATTAGGAGATTTGCAAGGAATATTAATTCATGATGCTAGGGATAAAAATAAAAAAATAAGTATTATTGCAGAGCAAGGTAAAATTGTTTCAACTCCTAAAGGCGCAAGATTTCTATTAATTAATGGTAATAGACAAGAAATATCTAAAAATAAAGATATTTCAATATTATATTTTAATCAATATACATTAAATGTTGAGAACTATAGTAAAGTCAGTTCTTCTAGGTTTAAAGAAGCTAGTGAAAGAAACTTTTATGAATTACTAAAACCTGATAAAGATATTGATGAAATATATAAAAAAGAATTTATAGCTGAAGCACATAAAAGAATTATTTCTCCATTAATTATAGTAATAATGGTTCTCTTAGGTGCCGTTATGCCAATTGCGGGAAGATTTGAAAGAAAAAAATCTGTAAAGAAAATCTTTTACCCCCTTGCAGCGGCACTAATGATGCAAATTTATATAATAGTTTCTCCTCAAATGATTATAAAATATCAAAATATAACTTTTATAATTTATATTTNAGTATTTATAATATTTTTTTTAGTATTATTTTTTATATCTAATAAAGCAAAAAAAATTAAAGATAAATTATTATATAAATATGGAGTATTTTAATGCAAAATATAGTATCTCCATTAATGCTATACTTTGCTAGACATGCATTTTTATACCTTATTACAGTACTTGTAATATTAATATTTGTAGCTTCCTTAAGTGAACTAGTTGAATATAATAAACAAATATCAAACTTTATAGATGACTCATTTTATATTTGTCTCAAAATGACACTATATAAAATTCCTATAAATATACAAAATTTATTACCTTACTCAGTTTATTTTGGAACTATGATTTCTTTACTTAGACTTTCTAAAAATTCTGAATTAATTATTGCNNGATCTTCTGGTTTAAATATATGGCANTGCTGTTTACCATACGTTTTACTAGCTTTTATAATGGGTNTNTTTAGCATAACTGTATTAAGTTCTATNACTGCTGTTACCCAAAAAAAATTATCACAACTAGAAAGTCAGCACCTTAATAAATATAATAATAATCTTCAATTATCGGGAGGAGGCTTTTGGTTATATCAAAAAGAAGAAGATAGAACTTCTATAATTCATGCTGATAAAATAGAACCAGATAATATGTCTCTTAATAACGTTATAATTTTTAGGTATACTAAAGATAATAAATTTTATGAGAGNATAGATGGAGAAAAAACTAAATTAGAGGATGGATACTGGAAAATTAATAAAGGTATTAAAACTGATAAAAATCTGAATACTTCTAAATTTATAGAATTACAGCTTGCTACTAAACTTACGAGCTCACAAATCAAAGAAAGTTTTGCTAAACCTGAGACTATTTCATTTTGGGAGACACTAAAGTTTATTGAAGTTATTGAGAAAGCAGGCTTTAACTCAAGAAAACATATTATTTACTTTAATAAAATGATATCTACTCCTATTTTCTTAATAGGTATGGTTCTTCTAGGAGCAATTTTTTCCGTTAAACCTATAGGAAGACAAGGAATAGGAAAAAGATTATTTATTGCTATAATCTTAGCATTTGTTATCTTTTTTCTAAATGATGTTATAGCTGCACTAGGTCATGGTTCACAAGCACCGGCACTTTTAGCCGCTTGGCTTCCAGCTTTNGTGCCTGTTATATTAAGTACAAGTATATTACTTTATTTAGAAGATGGATAAATTTAAATTGAATTTAAAGTGTAAATTTATAAAACTATTTTTTATAGTTCTACTTCAAATTTTTGTTATAAAAAATTCTTATTCTGAACAATTAAAAACTAAAAATAGTTTTTTAACTGCAAATTCCATAACATATCATGAAGATATCTCATTAATTTCTGCAGATGGAGATGTAGAAGTTATCAATGGTATACAAGTTCTAAAAGCAAATAAGTTAACCTATGATATGGATAAAGATTATATTTTAGCAGAAGGAAATGTAAGTTTAAATGATAAAAATAATAATATGTATTTCTCAGAAACAATGGAGCTACAAGGAAATCTNAAAAAAGGAGTTATAAAAAATTTTAATTCGATCTTAAGTGATGGATCATCATTATCAGCAAGGATAATTATTAAAGATGATGAAAATGGCGATAGACTTGAAAAAATAATATATACTAGATGTAAACGATGCGAAGAAGATTCTAATAAACCACCAATATGGCAAATTAGGGCTCTAAAGTCTGATAGAAAACCTGAAAAAGGTATTATTGAATATGAAAATGTACTATTAGATGTATATGGCATTCCTATTTTATACGTACCTTATATAAGTCATACAGATCCATCTAAAAAAGTTTCTTCAGGTTTGCTGAGCCCTAAATTCAAAAATAATACAACATTTGGGTTAAGTTATTCTCAACCTTACTATTTTTCTTTATCAAAATATAAAGATTTAACTTTAACTCCTACTATGACAAGTAATGAAGGGCCTATTATTGAGTCTCATTATAGATCACTCAGGACAAAAGGTAGTAGTNNGATCAAAACTAGTTTCACTAGAGGNAGTCACACTAATATNGANGGAAAAGAAAGTAATAAATTTAGAGGNCATATNGATATTAAAGTTGCAGAAAGAATTAATAAAAATTGGGTAACCGGTATTAANGCAACTCGAGCGAGTGACTTCTCATATATGCAAAGATATAAAATGGGTAATGAAAGTAATATTCATCTTACTCAAAGAGCNTACATNNCAGGAAGNAANAAAGATTTTTACGCAAAAATTGAAGGAATGTATTTTCAGCCTTTAGATGCATATAAAAGTAATAGAAATGTTCCNCTAATATTACCAAATATAGAAATGTTATGGCATAAAAATTATGATAATGGAATAATGAGAAAAATTAGNATTANTAGCAGTATAATCTCTAANTCAGATGCNTCTAATGTACAAAAANTATCTTTAAACTCNTCTTGGAGTAAAAANAAAATAAGTTCTANNGGATATGTTNTAAAATCANCATTATATGGTAGAGCTGATATTTATAGAAATAAAAAAACGGATAACTCTAAAGTTATTGGNAAATTNGGNACTCATAATANATTTAGNGCTCTTCCTAAATTTGAAACTATGCTAAGTTTTCCTGTTATAAAATACTATAAGAATAATTCTATTCTTATTGAACCAATAGTTCAGGGTATTTTAGCGCCTAAAGGAGGCAACCCAGACACTATTCATAACTTAGATAGTATAGACTTTGAACTTAGTGATTATAATTTATTTTCATCTAATCGATTTACAGGTATAGATAGAATAGAAGAAGGAAGTAGGATTAATTTAGGCGTAAAATCAACATTTAATTTTAATGAATTAGGAAATCTACATAGTATAATAGGTAGATCGTGGAGCCCATTAAATCCTCAAAGTGAATTTATTTCTGGAACGGGTTTAAATAAAAAGTTATCTAATGTAGTGGGAAATATAATGTATGATTATAAAGATTTTCTCTCTTTAGGATATCATTTTAGAAGAGATGGATTAAATTTTAGATCGCAAAGAGACACACTAAATTTAGAAGTTTTAACTAAACCATTTACGGCTGTTATTGATTATACTATGATTCGTGATGATAGTATTTCTAGCCAAAATATGATATCTGAGCAAGCTCATATATCTCTAACATGGGATATTACTGATAATTGGAAAAGTAATATTAGTCAAAGTAGAGATTTAAGGAATACTAATTGGGGTAATGCTATACATAGCGCTGGTTATTTAGAGTTTAAAAATGAATGTATTATTATAAGACTAGAAGCTTCAAGAAAACATCAAAATTTAATTGATATCCCTGACACTAATGAATATTCTATTAGTTTTAATTTAGTTGGCTTTTAATGAAAATAGGAAAATAATAATGTTTTTTAAATTTGTAATTACTTTTTATATTCTATTTAATTTTACTTTAAAGGAATCTAGGGCACAAGATTCCAATCAAATCAAAAATTTATTAAGTATAGTGGCTATAGTTAATGATGAACCTATTACTATGATGGATTTAGATGGCAGATTGCGTCTAATAATTATTTCATCAAACCTAACAAATAATGCAGATACTAGAAAAAATTTATCTGGACAAGTTCTTCAGTCACTAATAAATGAGAGACTTCAGCAACAAGAAGCAAAAAAATTAGGTATTAGAGTTAGTGACCAAGAAGTTAAAAATAATATAAAGTTTATTGAGAATCAAAATAATATGCAGGAAAATCAATTGGTAGAAACTTTATTTAAAAATGGTGTGCCTAAATCTGTCTTACCCAAAAGATTAAAAGCAAACTTAATAATGGAAAAACTATTAAATAATGTTATCAGACCTAAAGTCATAATCAATGATAATGAGGTTAATAATGAGTATAATAATATTGTGTCTAATAAAGGTAAATTAGAATACAAATATTCAGAAATTTCTTTTAATTTTACGAATATATCTAAAAAAGAAAATTTAATATTAATTGCAAATCAAATCAAAAAAAAATTACTGAAGAAAATAATTTTGATGCTATAGCTCAAAGAATTCAAGAAAATGGAACTGGTTTTTATAAAAATAATGATTGGAAATTACTAAATAAAATTAATCAAGATATCTATTCAAATATTAAAAATTTAGATAAAAATGAAATTTCAGACCTTATTATTACTAATACAGGTATTTCTATTATTAAAATGAATGATAAAAGAGAATTTAAAGTACCAGATCTATCTGATAGTGTGACTGATATATCCTTCATAAGTTTTGATCTACCTATAAATAAAAATAAAGTGGATATTGTTACAGAAAATATTTTTCAAATAACCAAAAATTTAAAATCCTGTGATGAAATGACAAACCTTTCAAAAGAGTATGGAAATAAAAAAGGTAAATACATTGGAAAAGTCTTGCTTAAAAAGCTGCCTAATTATTTTATAGAAGAAATCAAGAAACTAAATTTATATCAACCCAGTAAACCAATTATAGCTGATGATGGAATATATGTAACTATGATCTGCGATAATAATAAAAAATTAAATCAAGAATATGCAATAAAAGAAATGATCAAAAATAATATTAGAACTAGATCAACAAAAACTCTTAGAGAAAGATATCTTTTGGACTTGAATAGAAAAGCTCTTATAGATGTAAGAATATAATTTAATGCACAAAGATATTTCTAAATCTATTAATAATCTACCTACTGTATCAGCCACAATAAAACAATATAATTTATTTGCCAATAAAAAACTTAGTCAGAACTTTATACTTGACCTCAATCTTACTAATAAAATAGTTAATTTAAGTAATACTATAGAAAATAATACTATTATAGAAATTGGAGCTGGCCCAGGCTCATTAACAAGATCAATATTACTAAATGGTGCAAAAAAAATAATAATTATTGAGAAGGACAAAAGGTTTATAGATCCATTAAATATATTAAACATAGCATCTGAAAATAGAATAATTATAGAGAACCACGATGCTATTAAAGTAGATTTAAACGATATTTTAGAAAAATATAATGTTGATCAAGCTGAAATAATTGCTAACTTACCTTATTCAATTGCAACTAAGCTACTTTTAAATTGGCTACCATTCCATAATAAAATAAATAAGATGACACTAATGTTTCAAAAAGAAGTAGCTGAAAGAATTGTTGCTAAACCAGGCTCAAAAAAGTATGGACGACTATCTATATTGTTAGGTCTCACTACAAATGCAAAAATTGTAATGAATATTTCTTCCTCTGCCTTTATACCAAAACCAAAAATTGAATCTGCAATAGTCCAAATAATCCCAAAGAAAATAAAAAAAGGCTTCAATAAAGTTATTTTAGAAAAAATTACTCAAACATTATTTAACCAAAGAAGAAAGCAAATAAAATCTACATTATCAAAATTCGGAGATCCGATAAAAATATGTCAATTATTAAATATTGAGCCAACCAAAAGGCCAGAAGAATTAACATTAGATCAATATGAAAAACTAACCAATTTAATTACTAATTATCAAGATTTATAGACCTAATAAATTCTCCTAATCCTATCTGTCTTATCCTTTTCATTCTTTCTGCTTTTAAAATGCCTAAAACAGTATTCACACTTTCTTCTAAATTTTTATTTATTATTACATAATCGTATTCAGCCCAATGAGTGATTTCTGAGGATGCACCGTCCATTCTTTTTTTAACTACTTCATCATCATCTTGTCCTCTATTTTTTAATCTTTGCTCAAGCTCACTTTTAGAAGGAGGTAAAATAAAAACAGAAACAATATCTTCTCTCATTTTTTCTCTAAGTTGTTGGGCTCCTTGCCAATCAATATCAAACAACAAGTCTTTTCCCTCATTAATTTTATTATCAACGAGAAATTTATCAGTCCCGTAAAAATTACCAAATACTTTAGCGTGTTCAATAAAATTATTTTTTTTTAACTGTTTTTTAAATTCTTCTTCTGTAACAAAATTATAGTCTTTTCCAGAAATTTCATTAGGTCTTTTTTGTCTAGTAGTAGAAGAAATAGATAAAAATAAATTTTTATCTAAATTCAATAAAGCTTTACATATAGAACTCTTACCAGCTCCTGATGGAGAAGATAGTACTAACATAACCCCTTTATTTTTATTAATTTCACTCATATAAATTCCATTATAAATAGAAAATTATAATTAAACAATTTTATTTTTTGTATATATTTTTTATATTTTCTCTATGTTCTTTATAAGTTTTTGAAAAAATATGTCGTCCCTTTTTATCAGAGACAAAGTACATATAATCATTTTTTTCAGGGTTTAAAACAGCATAAAAAGCATCTATACCTACATTACAAATTGGAGTAGGAGGCAAACCATAAATCTTATAAGTATTCCATTTATGGTTTATTAATAAATCATTTTTACTTAAAATATTTCTTTTATTAACTTGTTTATGAATTCCATAAATGACGGTTGGATCTGATTGTAATTTCATTCCTACTTTTAATCTATTTAAAAATACAGCTGCTATCTTTTTCTTTTCATCTTTAAATTTTGCTTCTGCTTCTACGATTGAAGCTAAAATAAGAACTTCTTTTTTATTTTTAAGTATATTAGATACATTTTCTTTATAATTATTATAAATTTTAGTGAAATTATTTTCAGCTTTCCTATTCATCATATCTAAAAGAGATTCAATTTTTGTGTCTTTAG
The DNA here is from genome assembly GCA_002171375.1 of Alphaproteobacteria bacterium TMED109. GTDB lineage: Bacteria > Pseudomonadota > Alphaproteobacteria > TMED109 > TMED109 > TMED109. Next base: position 9,600 of record NHFK01000031.1, on the reverse strand, counting down.
AGAAATAGTATGTGCTTGGAAAAAAATCGCCTTCAGTAAATATTTTTTTAGTTTTTAAATCAGTAAAATAGTTCGAAAGTTTAAAATATATTTGTTTATTTGAATAGCACTCCGGAATCAAAACTTTATATAACTTAACTTTATTTGTATATAATTTACTTAAAATACTCTTTTTTGTTGAATCTTTAGAAAAAATATATTCTCCTGCTTTTAATTGCTTTGAATATCCAGAAAAAATTGAGTAAATTATAAAACTATACTTATTATTTATTACATTTTTATTTTCTAATATTGTTGCTATCTCATATAATGAGCTTAATTTAGGGATTTCTAAAATTATATCATTTTCTAAATTTGTCGTTGTTTTAGAATAAGAAAAAATATTTTTAATAAAGAATAAACTGATCAAAATAAATATAAATATAANAAGCCTTTTATATTTTATTTTTCTAAAAATATTAATTAATTTATTTAACCTTACCTACTATTAAAGATGCATTTGTCCCACCAAAACCAAAAGAATTAGAAAGTGCCATGTTTACTCTCTTCTCCTTTGCCTTTAAAGGAACTAAATCTATACCTTCTGCATTTTCGCATGGGTTTTCTAAATTTAAAGTAGGAGGTATTAAATCATTACATACACTTAATACTGAAAATATTGCTTCAACTGCACCAGCAGCGCCAAGCATATGTCCTACAGAAGATTTTGTAGAACTTACAGATATTCTTGACATATTATCACTAAATAACCTTTTAACAGCCCCTAATTCTATTTCATCTCCTAAAGGTGTAGANGTCCCATGAGCGTTAATATAGTCTATTTCAGATATATCGATACCACCATTAAAAATTGCCGCTTGCATAGCTCTATATCCTCCATCACCATTCTCAGCCGGAGCTGTTATATGGTATGCATCAGCAGATAGTCCATATCCAAGTATTTCTGCATAAATCCTAGCTCCCCTGGCTTTTGCATGCTCATAATCTTCTAAAACTACNCATCCTGCTCCTTCACCCATTACAAAACCATCTCTTCCTTCGTCCCATGGACGGGAAGCTGAAGCAGGAGTATCATTATAGCCTGTTGAAAGAGCCCTTGCCGCAGCGAATCCTCCAATTCCTAGNCGAGTAATTGCTGCTTCCGAGCCACCAGCAACCATTATATCTGCTTCATTAGCTCTAATTAATCGAGCAGCATCACCTATTGCATGTGCTCCNGTAGAACAGGCTGATACAACAGATAAATTCGGGCCTTTAAAATTATTTTTTATTGAAACTTGGCCAGAAGCTAAATTTATTAAGCATGAAGGGATAAAAAAAGGACTTAGTCTTCTTGGTCCCTTTTCATTTAAAACTAGTGTAGCCTGCTCAATAGTAGATAGACCGCCAATACCTGAACCTATAAGCACTCCAGATCTAAATGAATCCTCTTCAGAGTTTATTTCCCATTTACTATCTTTTATTGCTTGATCTGCAGCATCAATAGCAAATAAAATAAATCTATCAACTTTTCTTTGCTCTTTTAACTCTAAACATCTATTTGGATCAAAACCATCTTCATGTTCCATATTAGGAACCTGTCCAGCTATTTTTGCTGGCAAGTCGTCTACATCAAAACCATCTATACTGTTTATGCCAGACTCAGAATTGATTAGTTTATCCCAAGATTTATTTACTGACCCTGCAAGAGGAGTAACTAGTCCTAAACCAGTAACAACTACCCTTCTCATTTCAATAAATCTCCTAATAATAAAAAATTAAGAATTTTGACTCTCTATAAAACTTATAGCATCCTTAACAGTAGTAATTGTTTCTGCAGCATCATCAGGAATCTCTATGCTAAACTCTTCTTCAAATGCCATAACAAGCTCAACCGTATCCAAGCTATCAGCGCCTAAGTCATCTATAAAACTAGAATTTTCAGTAATCTTATCTTTTTCAACCCCAAGATGTTCCATTACAATGCCAATTACTCTTTCAGAAATGTCACTCATATATTTTATTCCTCATTTAAAGTTTATGAAACTATAGTTATTTATGTTTCTCACAAATTTTTTATATATATTCAAGTATTTTTTTTATAATACAATTTAAAAAAAATAAAAGAAAATAAATATATATATTATTATTAGACCATAGCTAAACCACCGTTCAAGTGAATTGTAGTACCATTTATATAAGAAGCCTCATCAGAAGCTAGATAAACTGCTGCTGCTGCAATATCCTCAGGTACTCCAAATTTTTGAGATGGTATTTTTTCTAATAATTTATTTTTTTGATCTTCATTTAATAAATCTGTCATAGAAGTTTTAATAAACCCTGGTGCTATACAATTAACAGTTATATTTCTACTAGCTACTTCTAAAGCCAGTGCTTTAGTCATGCCTACTAGTGCTGATTTAGAGGCAACATAATTAACTTGCCCAGGATTCCCAGTAAAACCTACCACAGAACTTATTTGAATAATTCTACCAAATTTATTCTTCATCATATTACGTATAACTGATTTAGATAAATAAAAAGAAGCATATAAATTAGTTTCCAATACTTCATCCCAAATTTCATCTGACATCCTCATAGCAAGTTGATCTCTAGTAATACCTGCGTTATTTACTAATATATCAATACTACCAATTTCTTTTTCAACATTACCTACTAAGTTTTTAAGATCCTCTCTTTTATTTAAATTACATGTGACCTGCCTATAGGACATAGAAGAATTTTTATTAATTTGGCTTAATTTAGATTCATTTGTTCCAGTAATACAAACTTTTGCACCTTGTTTATTTAAGGCTGAGGCTATTGCCTCACCTATTCCTCCAGAAGCTCCCGTTACAAGTGCTGTTTTATTTTTTAAACTGAACATAAAATTTTATATATATTAAATTCATCTATCTCTCAAGAGTATTAATATAATTTTCAATATCATTAGTATTTTGAATAGATAATGTTTCAACCTTTTTATTAATTCTTTTAACTAAACCTGACAAAACGTTACCAGCTCCTAGTTCTATAAAATTATTCACACCTAGATCATTCATTTTTTGAATGCTTTCCCTCCATCTTACAGTTTTAGAGATTTGCTTAATTAAACTTTCTTTAATTTTAATTGGTTCAGTAAGAGTAACAGCATCTACGTTATTAATTAAAATTAATTCAGGACTTGATACTTCTAAATCATAAATAAANTTTTCCATATCTTCTGCAGCTTTATTCATTAAGCTACAATGAAAGGGAGCACTAACTGTTAGTTTTATAGCTCTCTTTATACCTAAAGATTTATGTGCAGAAACTACTTTATCAATAACAGAATTATGCCCTGAAATCACTAATTGTCCTGGAGAATTATCATTTCCTATATCAATAATTTCATTTTTTTCTACAAATTTAGNTCTAATCTTTTCAATAATATCTATATCCACTCCTATTAGTGCTGCCATNGCTCCGACATTTAAAGGTACAGCATCTTGCATAAATTTACCTCTTAATCTCAATATTTTAGCAGCATCATATAATTTTAANGATCTAGAGCTAACTAATGCAGAATATTCACCTAAAGAATGACCAGCAGTAAAATTTCCAATCTCACATAATTTTTTTCCAATCATTTCCTCTATTACTTTAACTATTGCAAAAGATACAGTCATCAAAGCTGGTTGTGTATTAATTGTTAATTTAAGCTCCTCCTCATCTCCAAAAAATATAATTTTCGATAAATTAAGAGATAAAGCATCATCAACTTCTTGAAATACTTCTTTAGCTATAGGAAAAGAATCATATAAATCTTTTCCCATTCCAATTTTTTGAGAACCTTGACCNGGAAAAATAAACGCNTTTGTCATAAGTAAAGCCTTTAAAATAAAATTAATTAATATAATGATTTGTAAACTAATTATTATCATCTTAATACTTTTTTATAACTTATTAATAAGAAAGCTTGCCTAAAAAGCAATTTTAGGTTACGTAAAATCTCCATATATATTAAATTTGAATAAGAAAGATAAAAAATGGCATTTTATGAAAGCATATTTATAGCTCGTCAAGAATTAGGTGATAAAGAACTAGAGAATACTATAGATAATTTTAAAAAAATTTTAGAAAAAAATAATGCAAATTTGGTAGATACCGAATCATGGGGATTAAGAAACCTAGCTTATAAGATAGAAAAAAATAAAAAAGGTCACTATATGGTTCTTAAAATTGATGGCAATGGCGATGCAATTCAAGAATTAGAAAGAAACATGCGTATAGATGAAAATATAATTAGATATTTATCTTTAAAAACAGAAGGTATAAATAATGAGCCATCTATTTTAGCAAAGAAAAATGTAGAAAATTAACTAAACACATTAATACCGAAGCAATTCAGGAGTAATATATTGCAAAAAAATAATAAAAAATTTGATGAAAATGATGCAGGTGCCTCAAAGCCATTTTTTAGAAGAAAAAAAACATGTCCTTTTAGTGGACCTGATGCAATTACTATTGATTTTAGAGATACAAGAACCCTAGGTAAATTTGTATCTGAAAGGGGTAAAATTATTCCTGCTAGAATAAGTGCTGTATCTGCTCCAAAACAAAGAAAGTTAGCACAAGCTATAAAAAGAGCTAGAGTGCTCGCATTAATTCCATATCTTCAAAGGTAACTAATAATTTTATAGGATTATTTAATGCCGTTAAAGGCTATATTAAATTCTTTTATTGCAGCCATCTTATCTTGCATATTAGCATTAGGTTTTAAATTTATAGGAGTATATCTAATTTTACTCTCATATTTTGCATCTTTACCAATATTTATAATTACTTTTTATTATGGATTAACTGGGATTATACTTAGTTCCATAATTAGTATTACTATTTTATCTTCTATAACATCAATCCCTGTAGGTATAATGTTTTTCGTTAGCACTATATTACCAGTGACATTAATACTTTTTGAAAAAACTAAAAATAAATTTAACTACCTAAATTTTATATCNAAACTTACATTAATAAATGCAATATTATTTTTAGGAATTAATCTAGCCTTTAAAGATAAAATTTTAGAAATTAAAAATAATTTAAGAGAATTATTTAATCAAAATCTAAATAATAATATAGATCAATCAATATTAGATTTAGCCCCATCATTTTTAATTATTTCTTGGACATTAATATTAATTTTTAACTTAATTATTTCTAGAATAATTATATCTAAGTATTTTAAAAATTTTATTACTTTTCCAGATAAGATAATAAATATACAATTACAAAACTGGTTAATATGGTCATTTATGTTCTTTTTAATTCCAGCATCAGTTATAAATAATGAAAGTGGAATATGGTTTAAATCTTTGGCTTTAATTTATGCTATACCTGTAACAATACAAGGTCTATGCACAATTCATGTTATTTTAAAAGAAAAAAAAGTAAATAGTTTTTTAATTTATACATTTTATTCTTTAGTTTTTCTAATACCAATATCCATACCTTTAATTACTGCTATAGGTTTTTTAGACTTTCTATATGATTTAAGAAAACTAAAGAACATAAAAAAAGTTAACTGAAATATTGATTAGATAATTAATTAGTATAAAGTCTTTTAAAAATTACTATTAGGAGTAAAAATATGGAAGTTATTCTTTTAGAAAGAATTGAAAAGGTTGGAAAATTAGGAGATGTAGTGAAAGTTAAAGATGGGTTTGCTAGAAACTATTTACTTCCACAAAATAAAGCCCTTCGTGCAAACAAGGAAAATCTATCAGTATATGAAAAAGAAAAAGAGAAATACGAAAAACTAAATAAAGATAAACTTGTTGCGGCAGAAAAAATTGCAAAAAATATGGATGATGTAAGCATCAATATTGTTAAACAAGCTAGTGACTCTGGACAGTTATATGGATCAGTAAGTACTAGAGATATTGCTGATGAATTAAATAAAGAAGGATATAAAATTGAAAAAAAGCAAATTGTTCTCAAATCAGTAATAAAAACAGTTGGGGAACATGAAGTTAGAATAGTTATTCATCCTGAGCATATAATAAATATTATGGTAAATATAGGAAGAACGCTGGAAGAATTAACTATTAAATCAGATCAAATAGAAAATCTCTCTGAAAGTAATGATGATATTGAAGAATCTAATAATCTAAACAAAGAAGAACCTGAGGAAATCAAAGAAGAGAATCAATCAGATCTAAATGAAGATAATAAATAATAAAAGTAATTAAGCAAATATTAATAATTACTACAATATTTTTTATTGGTTAAACTTATTAACATTATTAAGGCAATTAACGTAATTCACATTTAACAATTAATAAATTTTTGTGATAATAATAATTATGCTTAATAATATACAGAATTTTGAAAGTTCAAATAATAAAGACTTAGATATTACTGGTAATACTTTGCCGCACTCTATTGAGGCAGAAGAGGCATTATTAGGATCAATTTTGGTCGATAATGAGGTATACAATAGAATAACATTTGACTTACCACTTAGAAGCGAGCATTTTTTTGTACCTGTGCATGGAAGAATATATGAAGCAGCACAAAAATTAATAAATAGTGGTCAAATTGCAGATAGTATTACACTAGGACAATACTTTGAAAAAGATCCCGCTCTTATAGAAATAGATGGAAGTAACCATTTAATTAAACTTAAAGAAGCTTCAGATATTGCATCTAGTTCAGATCATTATGCACAATTGATTTATGACCTTTCTTTGAGAAGAGATTTAATAAGACTTGCTCAAGAAGTTGCAATGCAAGCGTCTAACCCAAATATTGATGAAAATGCTAATTCCCAAATAGAAATGGCTGAAAGTAAATTATTTACGCTAGCGGAAACAGGTGAAATCAATAAAGGACCTGCCTCTTTCTCAGAAGCAATTGCAGAAACTATATCTAGTGCTGAGGCAGCGCATAATAGAGATGGAAAATTATCCGGTATTTCTACTGGTTTAAAAGCCGTAGATGAACTTTTAGGAGGATTACATAAATCCGATTTAATAATAATAGCCGGAAGGCCCAGTATGGGTAAAACCGCTTTAGCTACAAATATTGCATTTCAATCTTCTAAAAAATATAAAAGTGAAAATAATGATGCTATTCTCTTTTGTTCACTTGAAATGTCTAGTGTTCAATTAACTAATAGGATATTGGCAGAAGAAGCAAAAATATCATCTGAAAAAATAAGAAGAGGACAACTTAATAATGACGAATTTATAAATTTAGTTAGAGCAAGTCAAAATATTCAAGAAAGAAAACTATTTATCGATGNAACTCCTGCTTTAACTGTCGCCCAATTAAGAACTAGAGCGAGAAGAATAAAAAGAATTCATGGTTTAAAATTAATTGTTTTAGACTATTTACAACTTATGAGTGCTATAAATAATTCTAATAATAGGGTACAAGAAATTTCAGAAATTACTCAAGGGCTAAAAGCAATTGCAAAGGAGCTAGACGTACCAGTTGTAGCTTTAAGTCAGCTCTCAAGAGCAGTTGAACAAAGAGAAGATAAAAGACCTCAACTGGCTGATTTAAGAGAATCTGGAACTATAGAGCAAGATTCAGATGTTGTAATGTTTGTTTATAGACAATCATATTATGAAGAAAGAGCAGAACCTAGAAAAAGNGGAACAGAAACAGATGAAAAATTCCATAATAGATATTTAGAATGGCAAGAAACCCTAGAAAANGTTCAAAATACGGCAGATGTAATTGTAGCAAAACANCGTCATGGNCCTATTGGTAATATTAAACTTCANTTTGAAGCATCATTAACTAANTTTTCTGACCTGGCAGAAGATTANAGGAAGGATNATGGAAATTAATATNCTAAATCAAGATCTAAAAAAGAANTATAATAAATACTTCCAGCAATATGGTAGCGTATTATTCATTAATAAAAATAATATAATTTATAATTCAACAATTATTTCTAGTAAAAGTAAAAAATCAAAAATTTTTCCTGTTATTAAAGCAAATGCATATGGAATGGGAGTTATAGCTATTACAAATATCTTAATTGAATTAGGATATAAAAGTATATTTTTAGCTAATATTGCTGAAGGGGTAGAGGTAAGAAAAAAATTTAAAAGTTTAAATATATATATATATTAAATTGTGGACAACCACTTAATGCTCAAATACTAATAAAACATAATTTAATTCCAGTATTAAACTCTGTAGAAGATATAAAGTCATGGGTATGTGGTAATTTAAATAATGAAAGCTGCGTAATTCATCTTGATACAGGGATGAATAGATTGGGGCTCTCTTATTCTAATATTTTAGATCTAAAAAAAACAAAATATATTAATAAATTAAAGATAAAATTTCTTATGACACATTTAGCTAGCGCTGAAAATGCTAAGAAGAAATTTAATGAAATCCAATTAAATAAATTACAAAAATATACTAAAATTATAAGCAAAATTAAAAATCACTCTATAAAATCAAGTATATGTAATTCCTCAGCTATATGGTTAGGAGAAAAATATTTATTGAATATTGTAAGGCCTGGAGCATCATTTTTGGGAATTAATCCCTTACTAAACAAACAAAACCCATTGAAAGAAACGGTTTCTATGTATGCACAAATTACCCAAATTAGAAAAGCATTAAAAAATACATCTGTAGGTTATGGGCAAACAGTAAAATTAAAAAAAGATAGTTTATTAGCAACTATATCAATTGGCTATTCAAATGGTTTATCAAGATTATTATCTAATAAAGGAAGTGTTTATATAAACAATAAAAAACTGGATATATTAGGAAGAGTTTCTATGGACCTTACAGTAATAGATATTAGTAAATTTAAAGATAGAGAATTAAAAATTGGAGATATAGTAGAAATATTTGGTCCAAATAAAAGTTTAGAAAAATTTGCTATAGAAAATAATACAATACCTTATGAAATATTATGTAATATAGACAAAAATATTCCTAAAATAATCGTATAATTATTAATAAAAAGGTATAAACTAATTATAAAAATATATTAACTAGTTAGAAAATCTTTATGGAAATAAGTAATATAGTTTTTAATTCATTCGATATAATATTACTTATTGGTATAATTGTTTCATTAATAATTGGTTATAGTAGAGGTTTTATAAAAGAAACTCTATCTATTATAAATTGGTTATTAGCTGCTTGGGTTTCATTTGAGTTTTATCATAATTTAAAAGTATTTATTATTGACTATATTACTTCTCCTATTTTAGCAGATGCTATATCCTTTGGAATATTATTTTTATTATCTATCATTTCCCTAACAATAATTTCTAACTTTATTTCTAAGAATATTAAAAATTCACTACTTGCTCCATTAGATAGAGTTCTGGGAATGGTATTTGGGTTAATTAGAGCAGGACTATTAATAATAATAATTATTATTGCTGGCAATCAAACTGTATGGATAAATAATAATACACCTCCTTGGATATATAAATCTTCTAGCTATCCTATAATTACTTTAACTACTAATTATTTAAAAAAGATTTTGCCTAATCAGTTTTTTTCTATAGATATTGAATCTATAAATATTAAAAATTCACTACTTGCTCCATTAGATAGAGTTCTGGGAATGGTATTTGGATTAATTAGAGCAGG
>NHFK01000030.1 GCA_002171375.1 Alphaproteobacteria bacterium TMED109 | reverse complement strand
AAAAGTTTACTAAATCTGTAAAGTTTATGGTTTTTTCTTCATTTTTTGCTGCCATATCTGGAGATAAAGGGTCACTAAAACGCCAAGGCGAAATTTTATCTATATCATGTATTGAGCCCTTTAAGGAATCCAAAATAATTCCAGTATCGGTCACATTTAAATCATTTATATTAAAGCCACTTATTATTGGTTTTAATGCATTTACTTTATGGTTTATCTTAATTGCTCTTTTAATTAGCATTGCTGTTAGAAATGTTTTTCCAATATTAGTTCCTGTACTAGTTATAAAAGCATATTTTTGCATATCTAATTCAATCTTTTTAAAATATTTTTTGCATGTTCAGCTAAATTTATAACATCTTTTTTCTTATGAGCGGATGAAAAAGTAAACCTTAATCGCGATGTATTTTTAGGCACTGTAGGCGGCCTTATAGCACCAATATAATAGCCATACTTTTCAAATAATTTAGAGGCTTTAATAGCATTTTCTTCAGAATGCATAATAATTGAAACNATAGAAGATTCAGGGGCAGGTAATTTTGCTATTGTGCAGAATAATTTAGCATATTGATATGGTTTATGAGTGATTTTAGAATTTGACATTATTATTTCTAGAGATTTTATAGATGCGGCCAGACTTCCTGGTGGAAGACCTGTCGTATATATTAAACTTCTAGCTTTGTTATGTAATAATCTTATTATTGTTTTTGAAGCAGTAACAAAGCCTCCATAACTACCAATTGCTTTAGATAAAGTTCCCATTTGAACCAATATTTCGGGTATCGGAGTGTATTCATGGAGAGATCCTCTTCCATTTCCCAAGACACCAAAGCCATGTGCATCATCTAAAATAATTGAAGCATCATATTTATTTGCAAGAAAAGCTAATTCCTTAATTTTACCTCTATCACCATCCATACTAAAAACACCTTCTGTAAAAATAAAGCAGTGAAAATATTTTTGTCTATGCTTTTTTAGTAATGATTCTAGATGATTAGAGTCATTATGTTTAAATTTCATAGATTTTGCACTTGATAATTTTATTCCTATATTTGTAGATGAATGACTAAGTTCATCATACAGTAATATATCCTTATTAGAAGATAGAGCTGGAATTATTCCAGTATTAGTTAAATAACCGCTTCCAAACACGCATGCATCTTCAGATTTTTTATATGTTGCTAATAAGTGCTCTAATTTTTCATAGAGCGGATTGTTTCCTGATACAAGTCTTGATGCGCCAGAACCAGAACCATATTTTTTAGTAGCCCTAATACTAGCCTTTATTACTTCTTTGTTTTTACTTAACCCTAAATAATCATTACAGCTGAAAGAAATAAGTGTTTTTTCATTTCTTGTAACAATTGAGTTATTATTTCTACTAGTTAAAACTAATTTTCTAGTCTGAGATAATTTATTTATTTCAGATAATTTATTTTTATATAAAGAAATTATTTTACTATTCATGTTATTTCTTGCTTGCTCAATATTTTAATAATACTATATTAGCGATTATGAATAAAATATATAATAATAATTCTATTTTAAGACATAATTGGACTAGTGAAGAAGCTAAATCAATTATAGATCAGCCTTTATTAGACCTTTTATTCAAATCACAGACTATTCACAGAAGCAATTTTCCAAAAAATGAAATACAAAAAAGTAAATTGTTAAGTATTAAAACTGGCTCATGTCCAGAAGATTGTTCTTATTGTTCTCAGAGTGCTCATCATAACGTTGATTTAAAGAAAGAACCACTAATTTCATTGGGAGAAGTTGTTAAGGCAGCAGAAGATGCCGTTAAAGAAGGTGCAACGAGGTTTTGTATGGGGGCAGCTTGGAGAGGTCCAACAGATAAAAATATTGATCAAGTTTGTGACATGGTAGAAGCCGTAAATGGTCTAGGTTTAGAAAGTTGTGTAACATTAGGGATGCTTAAAGAAGGCCATGCAGAAAAGTTAGCTAAATCAGGTTTAAATTACTATAATCATAATATAGATACATCTGAAGAGTTTTATAAATCTATTATTACTACTAGAAATTTTTCTGACAGAATCGATACTTTAGAAAAAGTTAGGAATGCAGGGGTTAAGGTTTGCTCAGGGGGTATAATTGGTATGGGTGAAACACGATATGATAGATCTGAAATGATTAGAACCTTATCAAACTTAGATGAACATCCGGAGAGTGTTCCAATTAATATGTTAATTAGAATACCTGGAACCCCACTTGGAGATGTAGAGCCATTGAACCATATAGAGCTTGTGAGAACTATTGCCTTAGCAAGAATAATGATGCCTCTATCCACTGTAAGATTATCAGCTGGTAGAGCAGAAATGTCTGATTCTACTCAAGCTTTATGCTTCTTAGCTGGAGCAAGCTCTTTATTTTTAGGGGATGTACTGCTTACAGCAGATAATCCTGGTACAGATAAAGATTCTAAGATGTTAGATGATTTTGGTTTGACTGGTGAAACTAAAATTACCTTTAAAGAAGTAATAAATAAAGTATCTTAATCTTTTGAATAATCCACACCCAAATCTATGGTACCCATATGCTCAAATGAAGCATTTGGATTTTGTTCCTAAAGCTGTAAAAACTTTAGGTTCAGAAATAACTTTAGATAATAGTGAAGTTCTTATAGATGGTGTTGCTTCTTGGTGGACAGCTTGTCATGGATATAATCACCCAGATATTATTAATGCAATGAGTAAGCAGCTTAATGATATGCCTCATATTATGTTTGGAGGTTTTACGCATAATCCTGCTGAACAATTAGCAACAAATTTAAAAACAATGCTTCCATCTATTTATAATCATTATTTTTTTGTGGACTCAGGATCAGTGGCAGTTGAGGTTTCTATGAAAATGGCTATTCAATATTGGGTTAATAAAAATAGACCTAATAAAAGAAAATTTTTAAGTTTTAAAAACGGTTACCATGGAGATACTTTAGGTGCAATGTCAATTTGTGACCCTGAAGAAGGTATGCATACTTTATTTAAAAAATATGTCCCAGAGCAATTGAATATAGATATACCGCTAAATGATATTAAAAAAGAAAATTTTAAAAATGTAATAAAGAATAATAAAGAGGATCTAGCAGCAATTATTATTGAGCCGCTAGTTCAGTGTGCTGGTGGTTTTAAATTTCATGATGATAATGTCTTAAAATTTATTAGTAATATAGCTAAAGAGAATAATATCCTCTTTATAGTAGATGAGATTGCTACTGGATTTGGAAGAACAGGAACTATGTTTGCCTTTGAAAAGAGTAAAATAGAACCAGATATAGTATGTTTAGGGAAAGCATTAACTGGAGGAGCAATATCTTTAGCTTGTACTGTCTCAACTGATGCCATATATGAAGCATTTTTAACAGATAAAGATGAAGACGCCTTAATGCATGGACCAACTTATATGTCTAACCCTCTAGCTTGTGCAGCTGCTAACGCATCGATTGAATTATTTAAAACTGAACCTAGGTTGCTGCAAGTTAGAAATATAGAAAGAGCTTTAGTTTCAGGTTTAGTTGATTGTAAAGATTTTAACTCAGTAGTTGATGTAAGAGTAAAAGGTGCTTTAGGAGTAATTCAAGTAAAAAAAATGAATAAATTAAATTGGTTAAGAAAGAGATTTGTTGAAGAAGGTGTCTGGATTAGACCATTTTTAAACGTGATTTATTTAATGCCTTCATTTACGATATCTGAAAAAAATCTAAATAAATTAATTATAACACTTATAAAAATAATTCCAGAATGGGAATATGAGTGCAAAAAATAACTTAAGTTAATATATGAAATATAACTTTAATATCAGCATAAAAAGAACCAATAGGCTTAAAACTGTATCCTTGAAAGTGAAAAACCAAGAAGTAGTTTTATCTGTTCCTAAGTTTGTTACAGATAGTGAAATTGATAACATAATTGAAAGAAAAATAAATTGGATTAGAAATAAATTAGCTATAGAAAAAACAAATANTTTTAATATAAAAANAAAATATGAGAATGGAGAAAAATTTTTATATTTTGGTTCAGAGTATTCATTAAAAATTAAACACTCTAATAGTGATAACGTTTATTTAGATAATAATATTATGATTGTAGAAGTTAAGAATAATTCGAAGGCTGTNCATATTAGNAATATACTNAATAATTGGTATATNGCTGAATCAAAGAAATATTTAATAAAAACTACAAATTATTATGAAGTATTAATAGGTGTTTCAGTAAATAAATTAATATTTGGAAAGTATAAAAGTAAATGGGGCAGCTGTAATTCTAAAAAAACTATATCTTATGATTGGCGTATTATAATGGCTCCNCTTGAGGTAATACATTATTTAATAATACATGAGTTGTGNCATATAAAACATCTTAATCATTCAAATGATTTTTGGAAAACTGTTGAAAAATATATGGCTAACTATAAGTTACAAAAAAAATGGTTAAAAACTAATTCTAGCAAGTTAATTTTGTAACTTCATTTTTTTTATAAATATATATATGCATATAAATATATTTTGATTAGTATAATTAAACTTATTTATTTTTAGAGGAGGATTAAATGGATATAGATAATGGCGGCTTAACATTTCAATTAAAAGATCAAAATTTATTTAAACAACAATGTTTCATANATGGTGAGTGGGTCAATTCTGATAACGGGAATACTTTTGACGTTTATAATCCTTCAGATCTTACTCTAGTAGGCTCCATGCCAAATTGTTCTAAGTCTGATACTATTAAAGCTATAGAAGCAGCTAATAACTCTTGGGGTGCTTGGAAGAAGTTAACTGGAAAAGATAGATCAATTATTATTAGAAAATGGCATGAATTAATTCTAGAAAATATAGATGATTTAGCTCTTATTATGACNTTAGAAAATGGAAAACCCATTGCAGATTCTAGAGGTGAAATTATATATGCTTCATGGTTTACCGATTGGTTTTCTGAAGAAGCAAAAAGAACATATGGGAAGACAATTCCTTCTACAATGGCAGATAGAAGAATGATGTCTATTAAACAACCAATTGGTGTATGCGGAATTATAACTCCATGGAATTTCCCCGCAGCTATGATAACAAGAAAAATTGCTCCTGCTTTAGCAGCTGGATGTCCNGTGGTTATTAAGCCGGCTGGTTCTACTCCATTTTCTGCTACTGCATTAGTTGAATTAGCACATCGTGCAGGAGTTCCTAAGGGTGTAATTAATCTTATATCNGTCTCTGAAGAAAATGTATCAGAGGTTGGTGATGAATTATGTACNAATAAACATGTACGTAAAATTTCTTTTACTGGNTCAACNAACGTAGGAAGAGCTCTTATAGCAAAAGCAGCTTCAACAATAAAAAAGGTTTCAATGGAATTAGGAGGGCATGCACCCTTAATTATATTTGAGGATGCTGATTTAGATGAAGCTGTAGAAGGAGCTATGGCTAATAAATATAGGAACAGTGGGCAGGTATGTGTTTCAGCAAATAGAATATTTGTTCATGAAAATATATATGATGAATTTGCAAAAAAGTTTTCTGATAAGTCAGCTGCTCTTAAAGTTTCTGATGGTAGAGAGGATGGTGCTCAAATAGGACCACTTATTACAATGTCTGCTGTAGAAAAGGTACAAAGTCATGTAGAAGACGCTGTAAATAANGGTGCTAAGGTAATAACGGGTGGTACTTTAGATAATGCNGGTAAGCAGTTTTATAAGCCTACAGTTATGACCGGTGTTACAAATGATATGAAAATATTNTATGAAGAAACATTTGGTCCTGTAGCTCCATTGATTAAGTTCTCTTCAGAAGAAGAAGTTATTGAAATGGCAAATGATACTAATTATGGTTTAGCTGGTTATTTTTATAGTAGAGATATTGGCAGAATATATAGAGTAGCAGAGGCATTAGAATATGGAATGGTAGGTATTAATGCAGGNGTAATTTCTACTGAAGTAGCGCCATTNGGAGGTATAAAAGAATCAGGTATAGGNAGAGAAGGNGCTGCTGAAGGTATAGATGAATATTTAGAAACTAAATATATGTTAATTGCAGGAATAGATAATTAAAAAACCTCAATGAAAAATAAAAATTTAGTTCTAATTTCTTTCGACACTAAAGCTGGAGGTATATCTAACATGATAGGTATACATTCTTTAGCTTTAGTTCGCGAGGGTTACACATTGTCAATAATATTACCAAAANACTCTGATGCTATTAATTCTATAAATAATTATATTAATCTCAATAGCCAATATAAGAAATTAATCAAGATATATACTTTTAATATTTTTGATAAGTTATTATTAAAAATAGGATTCTGTAAGCGGATCAATAAAATTATAAATAGGACAGATGCATGTTTCGTTCATAATGCTAAATTAATATCATTAATTAAGAATAAGTATAAGAAACCTGTTTTTGCTGTAAATCATACAGCTAAATCTTCTCAATTAAAATTTTATAATAAAGCTGATTTAATATATGCAGTAAATAAAAAAATAATTTCAGAACTAATTAATTTTGGTGTTGATAAAAATAAATGTATTTATTGTCCTAATGTTTTAGTAGAGATGCCAAATATAAAACCAAAAAATATTAGTAAAAAGAATATTATAATTGGGGCACTGGGAAGAATGGTAGAAAAGAAAGGGTTTTATGATTACATTGACTCATTAAAAATATTAAAGAAAAAAGGTTTTAATTTTAAAGCAATTTTAGCAGGTGATGGTTTTTTATATAAAGATTTAAGAAAATATGCNAGTGATTTACCGGAATTAGAATTTCCTGGATGGGTTAAAAATAAAAAAGATTTTTTCAATAAAATTGATGTATTTTGTCAGCCTTCTCATTTTGAACCTTTTGGCTTAACAGTTATTGAAGCTATGTCATATGGAAAGCCTGTTATTTCTACGAAATGTGATGGTCCAATTGAAATAATAAATAATGATAAAAAAAATGGAGTTTTAGTTGCTATAAATAATCCTGAAGAAATAACCGAGGCTATAATTAATTTAATAACTAATTCAGATTTATATAGAAATATGTGTAATTTATCTGCTGAGCGTATTCGGGGATATTATAGTATTAGTAATTTACAAAAAAATTTGAGTGATAGTATTAATAATTATTTTAATNTACCACATGAAAAATAAACAGAGTTATTTAATTCTAGTGAATTCCATTTAGCAGTAGCATATTGACCTTCTGGACAAAACCCATATTCACTTACTAAATCTAGATTTATNAGGGCCTTACATTGTGTTAGGTATTTCGACTTAAAATCAATATTGAGCTGTCCGTTTCTATCAGTGTATTTATATTTANTAATACTATAGCCGCATATACTTAAAAAAANATTTCTATTTTTATACATTTCATTATCTAATGAATATATTGTTATACTTATATNTTCATTCATTAACTGGCTTTTTANGTTTAATAGACACTTATCAATTTCATAGGAATTTTCATCACTATTACATTTTTCAAAATTTTTGCTATNTGCAAGGTATGGAAAGCTCAAAAAATAAATTACTATAATAAAAAAAATTCTCATAATAAAATAATCTAGCTATAAATTGTAAATAAATATATATATTTTTACTATATTTATAAGGAGAATATTTTGAGTAACAAAACATCTAATAATAATTATGATTTAATAGTTATAGGAGCAGGATCTGGTGGAGTAAGAGCNGCTAGAATAGCAGCAAATTATGGTGCAAAAGTTGCTATAATAGAGAGTGTNAGAGTTGGTGGTACTTGTGTTTTAAGGGGATGCGTTCCAAAGAAATTATTAGTATATGGTTCTCACTTTGCAAAAGAAATTGAAGATTCAGAGGGTTTTGGATGGAAAATTAATTCATTTATGCATGATTGGTCAAAACTAATTTCTAATAAGGATAAAGAATTAGATAGATTAAATAAAATATATTTGAATTTATTATCAAAGGTTAAAATTATTAATGGTTTTGCGAANATTATTAGCAATAATGAAGTACAAGTAAACGGAGAAATATTATCTACAAATTCNATACTTATTGCTGTTGGTGGTAAGNCTTATATGCCTGATATTCAAGGAAAGGAGCTTTGTATAAATTCAGATGCAGCCCTGGACCTAAATAAATTTCCGACTAGTATTGTTATAAATGGAGGTGGATATATTGCATTAGAATTTGCAGGTATATTTGCTTCTTTTGGTGCAAATGTGACATTAGTATATCGAGGAAAAAATATATTAAGAGGCTTTGATAGTGATATTTCTAAATTAATTACTGAAGAATTAAAAAACTTAAAAATAAACCTACTTACAGAGACTGAAATTATTTCTGTTTCTAAAACTTCATCTGGATTGCTAACTAAATTAAGTAGTGGAAAAGAAGTTAATTCTGATGAAGTTATGTATGCAACTGGAAGAGTACCAAATACAAAGGATTTAGGTCTAGAAAAAGTAGGTATAGAAACTGGTAGCATTGGTGAAATTATGGTTGATGATAATAATGAGACTAATATTAAAAATATTTTTGCAATAGGGGATGTTACTAATAGAATAAATCTTACTCCTGTAGCGATAGCAGAAGGTCAAATTTTTTCTGATAATCTTTTTGGAAGTACTAATAAAAAGTGTGATTATAGCAACGTAGCTTCTGCAGTTTTCACTCAGCCTGCTATAGGAGTAGTAGGTCTTAGTGAAGAAGAAGGTAAAAAATTATTAGCAGAAGATGGTGGTATATCTATTTTCAAAACTTCTTTTAAGCCAATGAAGCAGACTTTAGGAGGAAGAGATACAAAAATATTTATTAAAATGATTGTTGCTAATAAAGATAATAAGGTTATTGGTATTCATGGTATTGGTGATGATATGCCTGAGATAATTCAAATATGCGCTGTTGCTATTAAAGCAGGTGCAACAAAAGATGATTTTGACAACACAATGGGTATTCACCCTACTGCTGCTGAAGAATTAGTAACCTTAAAATAGATTTTAATATAATTAAAACTTGTAAATAATTTATACAAACAGTAATCATAATGCTCAATATTGTTAAATTTGGATATTTAAAGGTAATAAATTATGAATTCTAAATGGTCTGCAGATTCTTGGAGAAATTTCCCTGTAAAGCATCAACCTAAATATAGCGATATGAATGCTTTAAAATTAACAGAGGAAAAATTAAAATCATTACCACCTTTAGTTTTTGCAGGAGAAGCAAGAACTTTAAAGGAAAAACTAGCAAGTGTTTCAGAAGGAAATGCATTTTTATTACAAGGTGGAGATTGTGCTGAATCTTTTGCGGAATTTAATGCTGATAATTTAAGAGATACTTTCCGTGTAATATTGCAAATGGCAGCAGTATTAACATATGGAGCCTCACTTCCCATAGTAAAAGTAGGGAGGTTAGCAGGACAATTTGCAAAGCCTAGGTCTGAGCCAACAGAAAGTAGAGATGGAATAACGCTTCCATCATATTTAGGTGATATTATTAATGGAATTGATTTTATAGATAAAGATCGTAAGCCAGATCCAGAGAGAATGATAAAGGCTTACAGCCAGGCCGCCTCTGCTTTAAATTTACTAAGAGCATTTGCTACAGGCGGTTATGCTGATCTACACGAAGTACATAGATGGAATTTAGAATTTTTGGAGGGCAGTAGTCAAGATAGTAAGTATAGATTAATTGCAGATCGTATTGGAGAATGTTTAGATTTTATGAAGGCATGTGGAATTAATAAGAATACAGCNGGCTTAATTTCTAAAGTTGATTTTTTTACATCACATGAAGCATTACTTCTAGGATATGAACAAAGTTTAACTAGAGTGGATAGCTTAACTGGAGATTATTATGATTGTTCTTCACATATGCTATGGATTGGAGAGAGAACTAGATCTCTAGATGAAGCTCACGTAGAATTTATGAGGGGTATAGGAAATCCAATAGGAGTGAAAATAGGCCCAACNACTAGNCCTGAGGATATTATTAAATTAATTAATAAATTAAATCCTAATAATGAAGCGGGTAAATTGACGTTAATTTCTAGAATGGGTAAAGAGAAGATAGGAGATATATTACCAGGTTTAGTTANAAAGGTAGATCAAGAAGGTATGAAAGTTGTTTGGTCTTGTGATCCTATGCATGGAAATACTTTTAAAGCTCAGACAGGATATAAGACTAGAGCATTTGATAATATAATGAATGAAGTAGAGCAATTTTTTCAAATTCATAGGTCAGAAGGAACTTATGCCGGAGGTATACATTTGGAAATGACAGGTCAAGATGTTACTGAATGCGTTGGAGGATTNCAAGAAATCAAAGAAGAGAACCTTGGTGATAGATATCATACACACTGTGATCCAAGATTAAATGCAAATCAAGGCCTAGAATTAGCATTTAGACTGTCAGAAGAACTAAGTAAATATAGAAAATAAACATTAAGTAATAATAAATTTTTCTTTAGNAAATACTTTTACTAAATNTTTTCTANTTAATTCATCTGAAACAGCATACGCAGTGGATAGTCCATCAGCAAGGGTAGCATTTTTAGCAATTACAGTCGTTTTATTTGGAATACTTAGCGCTGAGTCATAAGTTTTTGCATTAAATAAGTGACTTTTATTATTTGGTAACACAGTACTTTTTGATTCACTTACAGAAAAGGCTTTATTTGTAATATCTATATATTCTCTATTTACATATAATTTCCACTTTTTAATAAGTGGATTAATTCCAGATGATCTTCCTTCTCCAAAATTTATAAGATGATTTTTAATACCTGAGTTTAATAAAATATTATGTATTCTATCTGTTAGTATTCCTTGAGCTAATGAATTTAGAGTTATTTCTGTATTTTTATTTAGTAGACTTATTTTTTTTGAAGTTATATCAATATTATTAAAACCAATGCCATCAGTATTGATTTTTTGTCCAGTAGAATAACTATTCCATAAAGGTTGAATGGTAATATCAAATGAACCATTACTTAATAGATAAAGTTTTTCAGATAGATTTATTGCATCTAACAATTCTATATCTGGTTTAATTAAAACTTTATGTTTATTTAATAAGTTAATTTTACTAGAAGCATCTTGAAGATAGAATATTTTATTAAACCTATTAATCTCTGAATCAACCAATATAATTAACTTCTCTAGATGATTCTTATTCTTAGTGAATATCTGCATATCTACTTGATTACCTAATGCTGAACTCTGCCAGGAATAGCTGTATAAACTTTTATTCGCAGAAGTATAAAAAGGAGTCATTGCAATAGCACTAGCTAAAATTTTTAGAGTACTTCTTCTTGATAAAATTTTTGACATTTTAAATAACTTTATTTTTGTTTAATTGTACCAATGGTGGGCATCTATGATTGTCACTATATTCTAACTGGCAATCTAAGCATCTAAAACATTCACTCATAATAATTTTACCCTTATTTACTCCCTGAGACGGAATTGCCTTAACAGGGCATGATGTAGAGCATAAATTACATGGACTGCCACATTCTTTTCTTCTTTTTAAATTATCTGTAATTCTTATTTTTCCGAGTAAAGCTAAACTACCGCCTAATGGGCATATAAACCTACAGAAACCTCTCTCCATAAAAATACTAATAATTAATAATATTAATGCATAACTTACATATGGTAAACCTCTGTTAAAATGTCTCATTATAGCAGTTTTAAATGGTTCTATCTCAGCAATGCTAGAAGCAGTTTCCATAGAAATGAATGATACTCCTATTATACCCACTAATAAAAAATATTTTATAGTCCATAGTTTATTGTAATATTTTTCTGGTAGTTCTTTTTTCTTTATGCCTATTTGTTTTGCAATAAAACTTATTATTTCTTGTAATGCACCAAATGGACATAGCCATCCACAGAATAAACCTCTTCCTAAAACTATAGTAGATATAATTGTAAAAGCTAGAATAATAAAAATTAAGGGATCTATTAAGAAAAAGTTTAAATCTGCTCCTGTTAAAGGAATTCTTATTAGGGATAATATATTGAAAATAGATAATTGTGCTCCTGTATACCAACCTATCCATATTAACGTAAATAATAAATAAGACATTCTAATATATTTATATGTTATTCTATATTTACTAATTTTTTCTTGGAATACAGTTATTAAAGTTAAAACTAATAGAGCTGTTATTAAAATTAAAATTCTAAATTTTGAATCTAGCCAAACATTTAGCCACATAGGAATAGGCTTGCTTTTATTAATAACTAATTCATCATTTATAAGATATGGTATTAATATATTATTTGAAATTTTTTCTATATTTTCTGTATCAACAATCTCTAAATACCATGGCTTGGTAGGGTCAAAATTATATTTAGGACTTATTTTAAATATAGATATTTCTTTAAATATAGGAGAATTTTTTGCTTGAATTTTTGATACTCTAGTATGGTCGGAGGCTTTAAAATATATTATTTTATCTTCTTGGACTAACCTTATCCTATCAAATAATTTAGAGCTTCTCCATTTATCTCCCTTGAAAGAGTACCCATTGCCTGCAATTAAGATTGCATTATCTTTAGCATTAAGACTTGCCATTAATTTATCATGACTTCTTTTTTTTAAAATATTATAACCTATTGCACGTGGACTTATTAAAGTTAGAGCTAATTCTGATTTTTCATATCCACCAAAAATATAATTATTTTTATAAGTAACATATTTTTTTTTAACTAATTCTTCCCATGATAACTCAATTTCTTTTAAATAATTTAATCTATTTGAAAAACTTGATTGAAATAACCCAACTGATAATGATGCATTTCTTGCTGATTTAAAAATAGCTTCATGCATTAAGTTAGATGATATTGTGCCTCTATGAACTGTATCAGGTCTTATGGGTTTATCTCTAGATGCTCTAGACATACCATTAGCAATATTTATATCTTTAGTTCTTTCTACATATTCCAGAAGGGCAGATTCACTAATATCATGTTCAAAGAGAGGTTCATTATGATATGTAAGTTTTGCACCTGCAATTGTGCCTGAGAAATTTAAGCCTATAATAATCTCATATGGAGATCTATCATAGCCAAGAGATTGAACCATATCCCATGTAGAAAATATATATCCTTCTATCTTGTTATTTTTAAATACCTCAATAATTCTGTCATCATTTTCATTATTTTTTATATGAGTATAGTTATCAAAAAATTGTGATATTAATAACTCATCCACTCTTTCATTAATCTTTCCTAAAATTTCACCAAAGGAAGATTTTGCAAATAATACAGAAAGTATAAAAATAATTATTGTAAAATTTTTCATAGATAAACTCTGGATGTTTATGGTAAAATTAACTATTAACACTAAAGTATTAAAAGTATAGTTTTTATATAATTAAATAAAGATAAACCTTATAGAATGGAAAATTATTGTCTGACTATGAAAATGATATAAAGTTAAGAACCGATCATTATTTTAAATTAACTAAAAAGATAGTTGAAAAACATGGCGATATTGAAGTTACATATGCGGTGTTTATGCGAAGACCAGTTATTTATTGTCCTAAACTAGCTATTGATTGGATTAGTTCTGTTGTAGATTCGAGGGGTTATAAAATAAAAATAAATGAATGTTTTGAAGAAGGTGCGTGGGTTGGGGCAGGAGAGTGTCTTATGTATATATCTGGTAAATTAAGTATTTTAGCAGATTTAGAAACAATTTATCTCCAGAAATTAGGTGGTGCTTGTGTAGCAGCATACAATACATTTGGCATGGCAAGTGATTTACCTAAAGTGGGATTTATTGCAATGGATGCGCGGCATTGCGCAGGAGCAGAAATGCAAGAGTTAATGGCTTATGGTGCATCAGTAGGATCTAAGAAAGCTCAAAATGAACAAGGGGCTATAGGTTTTATAGGAAGTGCTAATGATATTACAGCTCATTTTTTTGGACAAAAAAATGGAGTAGGAACTATGCCTCATGCTTTAGTTGGTTATGCCGGCTCAACACTTAATGCAGCAAATATGTTTAAGGAAACTTATCCAGGTGAGTCAATTACAGTCCTTATAGACTATTTTGGAAAAGAAATTTCAGATACCTTAGAAGTATGTAAAGAGCTAAAAGATATGGCAAATAAAGGTTTGCTATCAGTAAGAATTGATACTCATGGAGGTAGGTTTGTGGAAGGTTTAGATACCGCTAAATCTTATGAATTATTGGACAAAAATGCTCCTCATGCAATTAGAACTTTTAGAACTGAACAAGAGCTTAAATGGTTAGTTGGCACGGGTGTAAGTGCAGCTGCATTGTGGCATTTGAGATTAGCTTTAGATAGTAATGGTTGGAAAAAAGTAAAGATTATAGCTTCTAGCGGTTTCAGTCCGGAGAAATGTAAATTAATAGCTAGCGTTGGGGCACCTGTTGACATGATAGGAACAGGTTCTTATATACCTGATAGTTGGTCAGAAACTTATGCCACGGCAGATATAATTGAATATGGTGGAATTTCTAGAGTAAAAATTGGAAGAGAATTTTTATTACCAAATAAGATATAATAATTATTAGCGGAGTTATTTCTTGAAAAACACACTAAAAATATCCTTATGCCAGTTAAACTTTCATGTAGGTAACTTAAAAAATAACCTAGAAAATATTTTAGTAGCACGTGAAGAAGTTAAAAAACAAGGAGGTAATTTATGTGTCTTTTCAGAACTATCTATTACTGGTTATCCACCTGAAGATTTAGTTTTAAGAAAGACATTTATTCAATCAGCTGAAAAGGCAGTCGAGAAATTAATTGATATATCAANAGATANTGGCCCTGCTATGATAGTTGGATATCCNAGATATAATAATGATAAATTAATGAATTCTGCTGCTTTAATTTATAAAGGTAAAATTTCTNTTATAGATAAATTTCATTTACCTAATTATGGTGTNTTTGATGAGGAAAGGGTNTTTAATNCAGATAGAATGCCAGGCCCAATACTTTTTGAAGGTATCCGAATTGGTTTAATGATATGTGAAGANATGTGGTACCCTGATGTTGCTGAAACATTACAAGAATCTGGTGCACAAATATTAATAGTAATAAATGGCTCTCCCTTTGATCAAAATAAAGAAGATGAAAGGTTATCAGTAGCAGTCTCTCGCGTTATAGAAACAAATTTACCATTAATTTATGTAAATCAAATTGGAGGACAAGATGAGTTAGTTTTTGATGGTGGGTCTTTCGCATTAGATGCTACTTCAAAATTATGTCTTCAAAGCAGTTCTTGGAAGAATGAAATTAATACTATAGAAATAATATNTAATAACAATAGTTTAATTGATATAACTCCTTCAATAATTAATAAAATATCTATCGGTTTAGAATCTAAATATAATGCTATGGTTTTAGGNTTAAGGGATTATGTAAATAAAAATAAATTTAAAGGAGTCCTTTTAGGTTTATCTGGTGGGATAGATTCAGCTTTAGCGGTCGCTATAGCTGTAGATGCATTAGGAAGCGATAAAGTGAGAGGTATTAGAATGCCATCTAAATATTCTTCNGATGGTTCCTTAAAGGATGCNGAAGAATCNGGAAAGTTACTAGATATTAAAATTGATACTATTAATATTGAAAAAATTAATGANACCTACTTAGGTGATTTAAAAGACNTTTTTANAGGTTTAGATAAAGATACAACTGAAGAGAATATTCAGTCTAGAATAAGAGGGGTTATTCTTATGGCAATTTCAAATAAATTTGGAGAAATGCTTATATCTACAGGTAATAAAAGTGAAATTAGTGTTGGTTACACCACTATATACGGTGATATGAATGGTGGTTTCTGTGCCTTAAAGGATGCATACAAAACTGATGTTTATAATTTATCTAAATGGAGAAATGAAAATTATAATGATCTATTCTTAGGTCCGCGTGGTATGGNAATTCCTCTAAATAGTATTCATAAAGAGCCATCTGCTGAACTTGATTTNAATCAACGAGATCAAGATAGTTTNCCTGATTATAAGGTATTAGACGAAATATTAATAAAAATTATAGAAGAAGAGGCACCNCTAGANTCTATTATTTCAATGGGTCATGATAGTAAACTAGTACATAAAATTTATAAATTATTATTACTTTCAGAATATAAGAGAAGACAGTCTGCACCAGGTGTTAAACTTACTGCTCGTTCTTTTGGAAAAGAAAGAAGATATCCAATTACAAATGCTTTTTTAAATGATACATAATTTTTTGTTAAATTAATGAAAGTATTATCCCCAAGTATAATCTTAGTAGAACCTCAGCTAGGTGAAAACATAGGTTCTTCATGTCGAGCTATGTTAAATTTTGGAATATCTGACTTACGTTTAGTTAATCCAAGAGATGGGTGGCCCAATATTAAAGCAAATGCTATGGCTGCAGGCGCTCTNGATGATAAAAATTTTAATGTTAATGTATACAAAAATATTAAAGAAGCTACATATGATATTTCTTATTTATTAGCAACAACGGCAAGAATAAGAGATATGAATAAGCCAGTTTATAATTCTAAAAAAGGTATAAATAAGCTTATTATTTCTCAAAACAAAGGTTTAAAATCAGCAATTATTTTTGGTGGAGAAAAGTCAGGTCTCAACAATGAGGATTTAGTTAAAGCTGATGCTTTAATAAATATTGATAATAATAAGAATTTTAGCTCAATTAATTTATCTATGTCTGTATTATTAATTTGTTATGAATGGTTTACTAATATTACAAAACTTAACAACTTAAAAAGTAATTCAATAATAAATGAAAATGTTATGGCTAATAAAAATGAATTAAATTATTTTATTGATAGATTAGTTTCTGTTTTAGATAACACAAATTTTTTCAATCCTAATGAAAAAAGAAAAGTAATGATTAATAATATTGAAGCAATTTTTACGAGAAATAATTTAACTTTACAGGAATTAAATACTTTACATGGAATAATATCTAGTATTATAAGAAGTTAAATAAAGATAGGGTTGACAGTATATAATTCAGCTGTATAGTTCCCTAGAATTATTTAAATTCATTTAGTTATATAATAGGAAGTTTTAATAATGAGTAAGAGAAGCGAACCNCACTATAAAATTGACAGAAGATTAGGTTGTAATTTATGGGGTAGACCAAAAAGTCCATTTAATAAAAGAGAGTATGGGCCAGGACAACACGGTCAAAGAAGAGGTAAGCTATCAGATTTTGGTATTCAACTTAGAGCTAAACAAAAACTAAAAGGTTATTACGGTAACTTATCAGAGAAACAATTTAGAAATTATTATAAGAGTGCTGCTTCTTTAAGAGGTGATACCGGTGAACAATTAGTAGGTTTATTAGAACGAAGACTAGATGCAGTGGTTTATAGACTAAACCTTGTTCCAACAATATTTTCAGCAAGACAATTAATTAATCATGGGCATGTAAGAGTTAACGGTAAAAGAGTTAATATTAGATCTTATATGTGCTCTGTTGGTGATGTTATCTCAATTAGAGATGCTTCAAAGGATCATCCTTTAGTAGTAGAAGCGTCTCAAGGGCAAAGTAGAGAAGTTCCTGATTATATAAGTCCAAATTTAGATAAGCTAGAAGGAACTTTTAATAGAATTCCAGTTTTAGCAGATATACCTTACCCAGTAGAAATGGAACCTAATTTAGTTGTTGAGTACTATTCAAGGTAATTAAAAAAAATTATTTATTAAATAATTCTTGTAGTTCACCATTTTCATACATTTCTTTAACAATATCGCAACCGCCTATAAATTCACCTTTTACATATAATTGTGGAATAGTAGGCCAGTCACTAAATGACTTAATACCATCCCTTAATGTAGGTTCCGCTAGCACGTCTACTCCTTTAAATTCAACGCCTATATGANTTAAAACTTGAGAGACCATTGAAGAGAAACCACATTGTGGAAATACAGGTGTNCCTTTCATAAATAGTACTACATCGTTAGAACTTATTTCTTTTTCAATTCTACTTTTTACGCCTTCATCTAATTCTGTCATTTTTAATNTCTCCTTTTATTATTAATTTAATCATCTGAGCTAGTTTTTAGAGCTAAAGCATGTAATTGTTGACCCATTTTACCTTTTAATGCTTTATAAACCATTTGATGTTGTTGAATTTTCGACTTTCCGTTAAATAGAGAGGATTTTACATGAGCAGAGTAATGATCTCCATCTCCCCTAAGATCTTCTATGACAACCGTAGAGTCAGGAATAGCTTCCTTAATCATAGTTTCTATTTCATTTGCAGTCATAGACATATAATTTCCTTATTGTTTATTAGAAAAATAATTACGAAACCAATTATTTCTTAAATTAGCTAATTTTTCAATAGAAATTTTACTATTATTATTAACGGAAAAATATTCACCATTAATCTTTCCTAATATAGAAGCATTAATTCCAATATCACTCGCTTTTTTTATAATTTCTTCACTTTTACTAGAAATAATAATATATCTTCCTTGATCCTCTCCAAATAACCATGAATTAATGTTAATATCTTTAGGAGATATAATTTCGCATCCAATATTGCTCATAATACAGATCTCTGCTAAAGCAATNCCAATTCCTCCATCAGATACATCTTTGCATGCATCAATTAAATTTAAGTCTGCAAGGTTTAAAATAAATTTACCATGTTTTAATTCTTCATCTAAGTCTATATTTGGCGGACAACCATCTTCTATATTCTCTATTTCCCTAGCATATATAGAACATTCTAAATGCCCCTTAGTTTTACCTATAATAATTATATCCTGATTATTTATATTCTTTATAATATTAAATAATTGATAATCAGTATTTTTTATTATTCCTACAGCACCAATTTGTGGAGTGGGTGGTATACTTTTTCCTTCAGTTTCATTATATAAACTAACATTTCCAGCAACNACGGGCATAGAGAGTTTAGTACATGCATCAGAAATACCCCTTATAGCATCAACAATTTGCCCCATAACTTCTTTTTTTTCTGGATTTCCAAAATTTAGACAATCAGTAATTGCTAAAGGAACTGCACCTACCGAACATAGATTTCTATAAGATTCGCATACAGCCTGCATACCCCCAGTATGAGCATTAGAATCACAATATCTAGGAGTACAATCAGTTGTAATAGCTAGAGCTTGTTTATCAATAGGATGGATCTTTACTACTCCAGATTCAGANCCAGGCATACCAATTGTATCTCCCATAACCATGTGATCATATTGTTGCCATATCCATTCTCTNGAACATAAATCATGATTTTCTATTAATGTTAATAGAGCGTCCTCCCAATTATTACTTACTGGTATCTCTATTGATTTACTATTAACATTTATTTTATATGGTCTATCGTATATTAATCCATTTGCTAGTGGTTCAAGAGGAATGTCCGCAACAGTCTCAGTATTGTGTTTTAAGACTATATGTTGGGTCGAAGTAACTTTACCAATTATACTAAAGTCTAATTCCCATTTTTTAAATATTTCTTCAGCTTTTTCTTCAGATCCAGGTTTCAGGACCATTAACATTCTTTCTTGGCTTTCAGAGAGCATTATNTCAAATGGGGTCATTTTAGTTTCTCTTACAGGCACTTTATCTAAATCAATTTCTATTCCATTATTATCTTTAGCGGCCATTTCTACAGATGAAGAAGTTAATCCTGCTGCACCCATATCTTGTATACCTATGATACAATCTGTTTCCATTAATTCTAAACAGGCTTCTAATAGTAATTTTTCAGTAAATGGATCTCCAACTTGAACTGTTGGTCTTTTACTTTCTGAATCTGCGTCAAATGATGCTGATGCCATGGACGCACCATGAATTCCGTCTCTACCTGTTTTTGCTCCTACATATACAACAGGACTTCCTGGTTTTCCTGCTTTTGCGTAAAATATTTTATCTTTTTTTACAATTCCTACTGTCATAGCATTTACTAAAATATTTCCATTATAACCTTTATCAAATGTGCATTCTCCACCAATAGTTGGAACTCCCATACAATTACCATATCCGCCTATACCTGAAACAACGCCAGATAATAAATGTTTTGTTTTAACATGTTTAGGACTTCCAAACCTTAAGCAATTAAGATTAGCAATAGGTCTTGCACCCATAGTAAAAATATCTCTCATAATACCGCCTACGCCTGTAGCTGCTCCCTGATAAGGTTCAATAAATGATGGGTGATTATGACTTTCCATTTTAAATACTGCAGCTAAATTATTACCGATATCAATGATTCCAGCATTCTCTCCTGGACCCTGAATTACCCATGGCGCTTCNGTAGGAAGAGTTTTGAGCCATTTTCTTGATGATTTATAAGAACAATGCTCACTCCACATAGCGGAAAATATTCCTAATTCAGTTATATTAGGAGTTCTNTTCATATATTTTATAGTTTCTTTATATTCATCCTCATTAAGTCCTAATTCAATAGCTTGATCAAGCGTAGTCATCATAAATTATCCTAGTTTCTCAAAAAATGTTTTAAAAAAAATAATACCATCTTCTCCACCTAAGCTTNCATCTATTGCTCTTTCTGGATGAGGCATCATACCCAAAACATTACCTTTATCGTTAAAAATTCCTGCTATATTATTAATAGATCCATTAATATTATTTTCTTCACTAATAGTGCCAATATCTGAACAGTATTGATATGCTATTCTATTATCTTTGTTTAATTTTTCTATTACATCTTTATTTGCATAATAATTGCCGTCATGGTGTGCTACTGGCATTGATATAACTTTATTGATATAATTTTTTTTAATCCAATTATTTTCATATTTAGATATCAAAAAAGTATATTTACAAATAAAGTTCATATTTTTATTTCTCATTAGAATTCCAGGTAAAAGTTCACATTCTGTGAGTATTTGAAATCCATTACATATACCTAATACAGGAGTACCATTTATTGCTTTTTTAATTACTTCTTTCATAATTGGAGCTCTAGAAGCTATTGATCCAGATCTTAGATAATCACCATGGGAAAATCCACCGGGTAAAATAATTAAATTTGGGTTATCAAGCGTTGTTTCTTTATGCCAAATCATTTTAGAGTTTTGACCAGTAGTTTTTTTTATTGCTACATGTATATCTCTGTCACAATTTGACCCTGGAAATACAATTATATTTGGTTTCATAAATTATATCTTCTTAATTATCTTGTATAACTTTTACTGAATAATCTTCTATTACCATATTAGCTAGTAGGACCTTACATATTTCAATAGTTAATTTTTCTGCTTCTTCTTTACTATCTGTATCAAGATCTATATCAAAAAGTTTTCCTTGTCGTATCCTATTAATACCAGAAAATCCTAAATTATTTAATGCAGCTTCTACAGCTTTACCTTGCGGATCGAGAACTCCTTCTTTTAAAGTAGTATGTACTTGAACTTTCATATTAATCCTCTAGTTAATTTTCTAAAATACCAAGTCTATGAGCAACTTCTTGGTATGCCTCTTTCATATCACCTAAATCTTCTCTAAATCTATCTTTATCTAATTTTTTATTTGTATTATTATCCCAAAGTCTAAAATTATCTGGACTTAATTCATCTGCCAAAATAATTTCTAAGTTATCACCTTTATAGATTCTTCCAAACTCTAATTTAAAATCAACTAACTTAATAGAAATACTTGAAAATACTCCCAATAAAAAATCATTAATTCTTAAAGCCATATTAAAAATATCTTCTAATTCATTAGAATTTGCCCAATCAAATGCTGCAATATGTTCTTCTGAAATTAAAGGATCATTTAATTCATCAGATTTATAATAATATTCAACTATAGGTCTTGGAAGAGGTTCTCCTTCTTTTAGGGCAAACCTTTTAACAATTGATCCTGCAGCAATATTTCTTACTACTACTTCAATTGGAATTATTTCTACTTTATGAACTAACTGTTCTCTCATATTAATACGTTTAATAAAATGTGTAGGAATACCTATATCTTTTACTTTATCCATTAAAAAGGATGAAATTCTATTATTTAAAACGCCTTTACCATTAATAACTGCAAATTTTTTATTATTAAAAGCGGTAGCATCATCTTTGAAATACTGAATTATAGTATTTGGTTGTGTACCTTGATAAAGAATTTTAGCTTTACCTTCATATATTTTTTTTCTTTTATCTTTTGTCATTTTAGCCTTTAGTATTTTTTAGTATTTATTACTTATTAATACTAGATCAATGTATCACTAACAAGTATTGATAGAATAAAAATTATTTTTATCAGGAGAAGTATTATTAAATAAAAATATTGAATCTTGTTTTCTATTTTTACTTTTATCAGATGGTAATGCGACTAAAGCTGAGGATATAGTCCCATAATTTTTTTTATATTTACTATTAATATTCATAGCAGCTAGAGGAACATTATCAGGATGGTTTGTTCTAGCCAAAAACTTTATCCATTCGTCCCATTGGGTTTTATCTGGACTTGGATGTTTTAGAATTTTAAATTTATCTTTATTATATTTATATCGATCAGAAAAATCACTATTTAGATCATGACTATCTAGAAAATATTTTCCTTTAGAAATAGGATTAATTCTGATTTTATCTTTACTAGTACTTTTTATCCAATAAGCACTTTTATTATTTGCTATAAATAAATTAAATGCTTTCCATTGAGAATTATCTATAGATTTTATATAATTAAGAGCTTCTTCAATAGTTTTATTTTTTAAAATTTCTATAACTATATCTCCTCTACTTAACTTACTATTACTTGGCCCTAAACTATTGGTTCTATTAAGTATTGTTGAAACCAATCCATATTTATTTATTCCTAGCCAACTACCTCCTGCTGTTAAATCTTTACCTGCAATTATATTAGGGAAATTAGGCCAATGCTTACCAGGAGATAACCAAGGTCTATTTATCATCTCATCTCTATTACCTGCTATAATTAAGGGCCATTTTTCATCAGGTCTAAAGAGTATTAAAAGAGTGCACATTTATTTTTTTAGCTTTATTTAGTATTAAAAACTTTATTGAAAATATAAGGTACATTTTTTATATGTATTTTTATATCAAAAAGACCTTCTATCTCTTTTATATTTAAATATTTTTTTACATTTTTATCATTTATTAAAAGTTCTTTAAAATCTGATTTATTATGCCATACATCCATAGCGCATTGCTGCACGACTTTATATGCTTTTTCTCTGCTCATGCCTGCTTGTGTAAGTGCGAGCATTACTCCTTGACTAAAATGTAATCCTCCTAGCTGATTTAAGTTTTTCTGCATATTATCTGGATATAAAACGAGATTTTCAATTACGGATGCTAACCGATTAATAGCAAAATCTAATGTTACTGTAGCATCAGGGGCAATTACTCTTTCTACGGAAGAATGAGAGATATCTCTTTCATGCCATAAAGCAACATTTTCTTGAGCTGGTATTACTGCAGATCTAACCAGTCTTGCTAAACCTGTAATATTTTCAGTTAGTACTGGGTTTCTTTTGTGTGGCATAGCAGAACTACCTTTTTGCCCCTCAGTGAATTTTTCTTCGGCTTCTCTAACTTCTGTTCTTTGTAAATGACGTATTTCTATAGAGACTCTCTCTAAACAGCTTGCTATTACACCTAAAACTGAAAAATACATAGCATGTCTATCCCGAGGAGATATTTGAGTAGAAATTGTTTCTGGTTGCAATTTCATCTTCTTTGCAACATATCTTTCAACTCTTGGATCAATATTGGCAAATGTTCCAACTGCTCCAGAAATTTTACATGTAGAAATTTCTTTGCAAGCAAAAGCTAGTCTTTCTTTACATCTATTAAATTCGGCATATGCAGATGCAAACTTAAGTCCCATAGTTGTTGGTTCTGCATGAATTCCATGGCTTCTACCTATACACACCATATTCTTACTTGATAAAGCTCTTTTTTTAAGAGCCTTTAATAATCGTGATAGACCTTTATCGAGAACTTTACTTGCTCTCATTAGTTGGACATTAAGGCAAGTATCTAAAACATCAGAAGAGGTCATACCTTGATGAATAAACCTAGCTTTTGGTCCTACATGTTCTGCTACATTTGTAAGAAATGCTATTACATCATGTTTTACTTCTTTTTCAATTGCATCTATTTTGTCTATTTCAAATTTACCTTTTTTATCGATTTGCTTTGCTACACCTTTGGGGATGACTCCTAACTGTTCTTGAGATTCACATGCATATTTTTCTATATCTAACCATATTTGAAATCTTGATGTTGTATCCCAAATTTCTGTCATTTCAATTCTACTATATCTAGGTATCATATTTAAAAACCTTATGATTTATTAATGTTTATTAGATTTATTTATATTTATATATAATGATATTAATACGTACAAATATATAATAATATTTGTATTATATTATTTATATATATTTAGGGTTTATTTATGCTTATTGATGGAATATCAAGAAAATCTATAGAGTCTAACGATAATTATGAAGTTAAAATTATTGATCAGACAATTTTACCACATAAGTTAGAATATATAGATCTTAAAAATTTTAGTGATTGTTGCAAAGCTATTAAAGATATGTGGGTGAGAGGAGCACCTTTAATAGGAGTAACTGCCTCTTATGGCATGTTTTTTGCGCTAAAAGAAAATTCAAGCAAAAAAAATATAGAATATAGTTTTAAAAAATTATTAGCAACAAGACCTACAGCAGTTGATCTAAAATGGGCTTTAGAAAATATTACAGATGTTATTTTACAGATTAATGAAAATGATAGAGCTGATCATGTNTGGNGCATAGCTAGAAAACTTGAAGNAGATTCTATTGAGCAATGTTCTAAGATAGGTGATTATGGTTTAGAAGTTATAAAGTCTAGAATTAAAAATAATAAAACTTTTAATATTCTCACACATTGTAATGCTGGATGGTTAGCATGTGTTGATTGGGGTACAGCTTTAGCACCTATATATAAAGCATATAATAGTGGATTAGATATACATGTATGGGTTGATGAAACTAGACCTCGTTCTCAAGGTGCCGCTTTAACAGCATGGGAGCTTAGNAAACATGGAGTTCCTAATACTTTAATAGTTGATAATGCTGGTGGTCACTTAATGCAGAGAGGAGAAGTTGATATATGTATAGTAGGATCTGATAGAACTGCAGCCAATGGAGATGTATGTAACAAAATAGGTACCTATATGAAGGCTCTATGTGCATTTGATAATNATATTCCTTTTTATGTGGCTATACCAGAATCAACAATAGATTTTAAATTAAAATCTGGAGTTAATAATATAAAAATTGAAGAGAGGTCTCATAATGAGGTTACATATGTAANAGGNATTAATGAAGAAGGNAAAATNAGTAAAGTTAAAATTACGCCTGATTTTGTAAAAAGCCATAACCCTGGTTTTGATGTCACTCCAGCAAGATTAGTTACCAAGTTAATTACTGANAGGGGTATATGTGACCCGTCTAATATTAGTATAAGAGAATTATTTAAATGATTAAATTAAAACAAAAAATTATTAAATTTGCCAAAAACCTTAATGTTACAAACTTATCACCACTTCGTTCAGGTAATTTATCTATTAGGTATAACTTAAAAAATAAAACTGAAGGTTTCTTAATAACTCCTTCAGGTAAGAAATATGATGATATTTCAATTAAAGATATCGTGTTTGTATCTTTAAAAGGTGAGTATGACAAAAAAGGATTAGAACCATCATCTGAATGGAGATTTCATCAAGATATATATATAAATCAAAATAATTGTAATGCAATTGTTCATGCGCATTCGATAAATGCTGTTGCTCTATCCTCCCATAGAATTAATATTCCTGCATTTAATTATATGGTAGCGGTAGCAGGCGGATTTGATATAAAATGTGCAGAATATGAAACTTTTGGAACTAGAAAATTATCAAAAAATATTTTAAAAGCACTNAAAGGAAGAAGGGCTTGTTTAATTGCAAATCATGGACAAATTGCCTATGGTGCATCATTGGATGAAGCTTTTGAATTAGCAGAAGAGCTAGAAAATATATGTAAACAATATATCATTGCTAGACAATTAGGAAAACCAAAAATTTTATCATTAAGGCAAATGGAAAAAGTTTTAATCAAATTTAAAAATTATAAAAAATAAATAATATTTTTTGGAGTATAAATAATGCGAACCTGGCAATTAAATGCTTACAATATAGATGATTTGAAAATTGAAGATAAACCTGTTCCTAAGATAGTTAATCAAAGTGATGTTCTTATTAAAATGAAGTCAGCTAGCTTAAATTTTAGAGACTTAATTATGATCGATGGTGGATATGGGCCTACAGGAGGAGATATACCATTTGTGCCAATTTCAGATGGTTCAGGAATAGTTATTGAGACAGGAGATTCAGTAACAAAATTTAAAAAAGGTGATATTGTAACTATACCTTTTTTTAAAGACTGGGACTCAGGAGATATAGGTCAAAATACATATTTATCTGCTCTTGGTGGTTTAGTTGATGGAGTAATGAGAGATTATATAGTTTATTCTGAAAATAAAATTGTTAAAGCTCCAGATAAATGGAATTGTAATGAAGCATCTACATTACCATGTGCAGCATTGACAGCATGGAGAACTATAGTTACTGAAGGAAAAATTAGTAATAAATCTACAGTATTAGTTCAAGGATTAGGAGGAGTATCAATTTTTGCGATTCAAATAGCTAAGTTATTTAATGCTAATGTAATAGCGACNACTTCTAGTAATAAGAGAGTAGAATTAGCTAAAAAATTCGGTGCGGATTATGTAATTAATTATAATGAAGATAAAGAATGGTGGAAAAAAGTACAAAAAATTACAGATAGAAAAGGTGTGGATATAGTTGTAGAAGTAGGGGGTAGTGAAACTCTTGAGCAATCTATAAAATCCTCTAAGGTTGGAGCAGTCATAGGAATTATTGGAGTTTTATCAGGTGGAATAGCTAATTTACCAATAGGTAGGGTTATTTTTAAGGCTTCCCGGCTAATTGGAATAACTTGTGGTAANCAAGAAGAATTGCANAGTATGGTTNATAAATTTAATGAATCTGATGTACGGCCTATTATTGATTCAACTTTTTCATTTGAGAGTTTACCTAGNGCTTTAAAATATATGAAAACTGGGAAACATCTAGGAAAAATAGTTATAGATTTTGATAAGGATTAATCATGATAACAATTTTAATTATAGAAGATGATCAAGTATGGATTGATCTTTTATTAGATGAATTAGAAAATTCTATAAAGGATTCTTCCATTAAAAGTATATTATATAAGGATCAAAATGATGAGTTTTTTTTAGATAAGGTTAAAGAACTTAAACCAAATTTAGTTATATTTGATGTTAATATGGGTGGTAAACCTAAAGCTGGAATAAAACTAGCAAGGTATATTAAAAAAAATTATCCAAATTTAGTATTTGTATTTTTAACATCGCAAAAAAATGTTGACCCTTTAATTTTAGATAATGCTGCTGAAGTTGGTGCAGATACAGTTTATGATAAAAATGATTTTGCTACTGATATTGAAGTATTAGGGAAATTTATAAAAAATTCTTTAAATAAAGATAGCAATATTCAAAATATAATTAACGAACCTCCTTTAGAAATAGATTTTAAAGCACGATCTATTAAATTACATAATATTGACATGGCTTTTACAAGAATGGAATTTGAAATACTTTCACACCTTATAAAAAATAAAAATCAAGTTTTTTCTAAATATCAATTATATGATTATTCCACTAATGAAATTGTCCATGAAAATACCTTTGAAAATACAATAGTAAGTCATATTAAAGCAATAAGAGATAAATTTAAAAAAATTGATAAAAATTTTAACCCAATAAAAACGGTTCAATCAATTGGTTACAAATATGATTATAATTCTGATAAATAGTTTTTATTTTTATTAATAAATATTTCTACTCTTCTATTTATTTTCTCTTTTACTCCGTCTTCTGTGATTATTTTTGGTTTGCTTTCCCCAAAATAGTAACTTGCAATATTTTCGTCGTTTACTCCTAATTTCACCAAATATTTTTTAACCTCATTGGCGCGCAACTTTGACAATAAAATATTATATTCTCTAGAACCAGATCTATCAGTATGACCAATTACTTCAACTATATAATTATTTTCAATTTTATAGTCATAATGTATATCCTTTATGGTCTTTTTTATTTCTTTACTTAATTTATAAATATTATGTCCAAAATAAATCTCAAATTTTAATTTTTTATCAATATTATTTACTTTTTTAATTTCTTTTATATTTTTTATTTCCTTAATATCATTTTCTTTTTCTAATTTAGCTTTATTAGAATTAATATTTTCAACTATATCCTCGTTGTGATTAATATTATTAGCTAAAGTANACAAACCACTATTCATCATATCAAAACATTTCTTAATATGCTCTGTTTGCCATGATTCTTCTAATTGCTCTAACCAACAATCAAAACCTAATTGAGTTCTAGCACTTAATATTGGAAAATTATTAGCTCTTTCTGTATTAAGTGTTGTTATCAATTCTAATCTTTTTTCTTCTGCTATAGGAATATATTCTTCTGCTATGTTCCAATTATAAATTAATTCAGGAGTTACCTGTATATTATTTCTAGCTTTAATACCTTTTTCTGCAAAATATGCAGCATCAATTTCATCATGCATTTCATTCATTTCATATAAAGCAAATTCTAAATATGAATCTGAAAGAGCCTGAGAAAATTGATTATTAGATTTAGGCATAGATTTAAGTTCTTCTATATTATGATATGCACATCCATTTGATATTAATAGAATTATAAATACTATATATAAGTGGTAATTTATTTTTAAATAATTAAACATATTTTTTCCTTTATAATTAATAATTTACATTTAATACTTATTTATAAAGATTTACTTTTTAATTTATGAAGATTTTATGTAGGTATTGGGTTGCAAATATGAATATAGCGCAAATAAAAGTCTGGCTAATTTTGATGATATCTTCATTCATATTAATTATAGGTATAATTTTATCTATAATTNTGAGTTCTTTATATTTGAGTCCTTTAGGAAAAAATTATGCCCTTAAAGAGTTAAATAAAATAGATAATATAATATTAAATAATCATTCAGTTTTAAAAGAAGTTTTTTTAGATTTTAATATCTCAAAAGAAGAAATTAAAATTATTGATAATTTAAATATTGTAAAAAATATTGACGGTAACATTAAATTTATTATTCAAGAAAGAGACAGAAAAGTACTTTATACAAAAGGCAATATTAATAATTCTTCTCAAAGCGCAAATAATTATTTAGTTACAATTGGCAAATTAAGTATAGATTTTGTTGCTTATTTTAAGAAATTTTTTTTTAATAATTTTAAAAATGATTGTAGCGATTACTTTCGAAATCCATATACAGTTTTTCAAGATAAAATAGAAGTTTACGAGATTCAGTGCTCATTTAATTTAAATAAGAGTATGATGAGAATCTATAAAGGAGGTATAAATAATACTTCGTATATTATATCAAAAAGTATACCTTTATATTTTAATAATAGAGTAGGAGCGGTTGTATATATAACTTCAGATGCTAGAAACTTAGAGGAAGATTTAGGTGTAATACTTATATCTATTTTAGCTCCAGTTATATTTAGTATATTTTTAGTTTCTTTCTTTATAATATATTTACAAAGATATTTGCGTACAAAAATAAATATTAATTGGATTAATGCAAAAAATATTGCTCATAATTTAAAGAATAAAACTAATGCAATTAAATATTATAATTCTAAACATTTTAAAAATATTGAAATGTATAAAAAAAATTCAACAAAAATCAATAATATAATTTCTAATTTAGATGATTTTATAGATACTTCATTAAACACCGCAAAAAAAGAACACTATGAAATTTTAAGTAATAACAAGAATGATTTTATTGAAATTAGTTCATTAATTAGTTTATTAAAAGATATATATATATCAAAAAATATTAATTTTAATATTAATATAGATGCTAATGATCAAGTGGTTATTCTTGGAAATAAAAATAAATTAATAGAAGCAATTTCTGCATGTGTTGATAATAGCTTAAATTGGAATTTATCTACTGAACCAATATTAGTTACGATATCTCGAAATAATATTTTTATAGAATGTATAATAAGTGATCGTGGTCCTGGTATTAATGATGATGATAAAAAAAATATTTTTATAAAAGGATATAGTAAATCAAGTGGAAATGGAATTGGTTTATATATTGCAAAAAATATTATAGTTTCATATGGTGGTGATCTCTATCCTTTAGATAGAAAAGGTGGAGGATTAGATATGGTTTTAAAATTAAAATTATTAAAATGAATTTTCAATATATAATTCCAAAAAAGATGCTAACTTATGATTAAATTAATCCCTAAAATTATTTTATTTTTTATATCAGCTTTTATGATCAGCTGTACATCTACGCAATATATAAAACCAGCACCTATAAATACTACAGATTCTGCTAATACACTTTTGTCTAATAATATAAATGATCAAAAATTATTGTCTTATTTAAATAGATATAATCTCTCTATTCCAGATAAAAATGATTATTGGAATTCTGATCTTTTAGTAATGATTGCTTTATTTTATAATAAGAACTTGGAAATGAAGAGGGCAGAGTATGGTTTGGTTGCTTCTGATATACAAGTAATAACTGCTGGCTTTAAGAATAATATTTTAAACCCTATAACGGAATATCATACAAAGGGGAAGCCATTTACGATTGGTTTGAGTTTAGAAGTTCCTACAAATAATATTTCTATAAAGAAAATAAAACTAGATTTAATAAAAATTAAGACTTTGACTAAAGCTCTAGAAATAACATTACCTGCATGGGAAATTCGCACTAATGTTATGAAATCTATTGCAAAAATATTAAAATATGAAGAAGAGTACATTTTAGAAAATAATATAACTAATAAAATGAACAAAAATTTGAACATTATGAATGGGTTATATGCTCAGGGGTTAATTTCTTCAATTTTATTAAATAATTATAAGAAAGAGTTGGAAGAAAGAATTAGTAATTTAAAGATTATTAAATCTAAAATTAAAGCATCTAGAATAAATCTATCTAGTAATTTAAACTTACCAATAGATTTAATAATGAGTATGAAAATTGCACTAGAAGACAGTAAAACTGCAACAATAGAAGAGTTAGAATCTACATTAGATAAAAAATTAAATTTTGCTTTGGTTAGCAGGGGAGATGTTTTGACTGCTTTATCTAAATATGCTGAGTCTGAGTCTGAGTTAAGATTATTAGTTGCAGAGGAAAATAATATAATACAATCTTTATCACCAGCCATCCTTTGGGATCAAACTGATCTAATATTTAATTTAACTGGTGCTTTATTATTGAAAAATGAAGAAATTACTGACGCTAAAATGAATAAGGCAATTTTAAAAAGAGATTTATTTAAAGCAAGCTTTGAGGCAACGCAAAGTATGATACTTCAAGAAGTATATAATTCATTTTCTAAAATGTTGATTGTAAATGCTGAGTATTATGCGGGTTTATCTTTGCTGCAGAATTCTAAATTAAATTTGGAAATAATAATAAATAGAAGGAAAAAAGGCGATTTAAGTAATCTTGATGTTTTACAAGCAGAGTTATTAACTTTACAAAGAGAAAAATTATTATCTGATATTAAATTTAATAGGTTATTTTCTTTTTTAGATTTTGAAAACAGTCTGGGTCATAGCTACAATAATAAAGATTATCTTCCTAAAGATGCTTATTATCCTATAGATTATTTCACAAATTCATATAAAGGTAATTCTCAATGAAAAAAATAATATATGTATTGATAGGAATTTTAATTGGTTTGCTAGTTTCTTTGCTATTATTCCAACCAAGGCTTGATTATTTTTTTGATGATGAGAGTGAATTAATAGATAACGAGATGAAGATTTATGACGATGATGACGATGATGATTATGAAATTAATAGAGTAGAGTACTATAAAGGTAAATTAGCTATAAAATTATCTGATGATGAAATTAAGGATGCTGGAATTATTGTTTCTAAATTAACACAAGATAAAATTACATTAGAAGAAGAAATAAACGCTATATCTATAGGTTATAAAAACTTATTAGATGTAGTTAGTAAATACGACGTTTTGAATTTACAGCTTAGTAAGAGCAAAATTAACAAAACACATAATGAAAGAATATATTTGAGATTGAAATCTCTTTATGATGAGCATGGTAGTATTGCTCTTAAAGATTTGGAGGAAGTAGAGTTTAAAATTGAATCAATTAAAGCTGATATGAATTCAATACAAAAAGATATGGATTTTCTTATTAGTGAAATAAAATTAGAATACGGCAGTATATTAATGGATGATGTTCTTAGTGAAAGAAAGATTTTTACTTCTTTAATAAATAATTCTTCTTCTTTATTAGTCATAGAAAATGTTAATTTAACTAATAAAAATAGAAATTATAAATTTAATAATGAAGAATTAATTTTTCTTAACCCTTATAATGGGAATTCAAATTTAAGAGGTAATGTAGCTATATTTTTATTACAAAATATAAAAATTTCATCAAATAGCAAGTTAACTGTTTTCCTGGAAAATGAAGACTTGATTGAAGGTTATTTTATTCCAGAAAGTGCTTTACTCTATCACGGTGGAAAAGTATGGGCATATTTTAGAGAAAATAATGAAATTTTTTATAAGGAGGAGATAACTAATTTTTATAATATAGATAATAATAAAGTTTTTAGCACTAACTCTTTATTAAATTTAAATATTGTAGTATCTGGAGCTCAAATATTATTAGCTGAGGAATTTCGCTCGCAAATTATGCAAGAAGATGATGATTAGAATTTATAATGTTTTATTCAATAATTAGATTATCCATATATAAACCTTTAATAACCATTTCCTTTGTTTTATTAATTTCTCTTTTTTGTTCTTGGAAATTATTTCAAACGTCTTTAGATATTTTTCCTGAGTTTTCGCCTAAATTAGTTGTTATTCAAACTGAATCTCAAGGTCTATCAGCTGAGCAGGTAGAGAATAACGTAACAAGACCGCTTGAGTCCTATTTGGCAGCTATACCTAATATGGATTATTTGAGATCTGAATCTATTGCAGGTCTATCTGTAATAACCTTAACTTTCAAAGAAAATTCAGATCATAATGTTAATAGACAACTAGTCTTGGAAAAACTTAATGGTGTTAAAAATATACTCCCATCTAATGCAAATACTCCTTTAATGATGCCTTTAGCTTCTTCAGCTGCTACAATTATGACTATAGGTTTTACTTCTGAAGAAAAAAATTTATTAGGTTTAAGAACTTTTGTAGATCAACATATTTCACCGGCTTTATTATCTTTAAATGGTGTAGCTGATGTAAATGTCTTTGGGGGTTATGGGAAGCAATTAAGTGTAATATTAGATAAAGATAAACTTCTGAAATATTTTATTAGCCTTGAAAGTATTATTGATCATATCAAAGCATCTAACTTAATTGTATCTGGTTCAATTCAAACACCTAATCAGGAATTACA
>NHFK01000029.1 GCA_002171375.1 Alphaproteobacteria bacterium TMED109 | reverse complement strand
GCAAGTATGAAGACGTTTATTGGATTAACCCTGATACAAAAGAATATATTGGAGTCATGGATTTATTTACCAAAGAATTTCTTGCAATAAATAATGGCAACTATGAGTTAGAAACAACATGTAAGTTATATGTTAAATAGATTCCATCACAACTAAAGCC
Organism: Alphaproteobacteria bacterium TMED109; assembly: GCA_002171375.1. Classification (GTDB taxonomy): domain Bacteria; phylum Pseudomonadota; class Alphaproteobacteria; order TMED109; family TMED109; genus TMED109. Next base: position 24,578 of record NHFK01000029.1, on the reverse strand, counting down.
AACTCTACAAATACTGGAGTAGGGGGAGGATTTAAAAATTTAAGACTTTTTAATTTTATTAAATTTAGATAATAAAGATTTAGATGAAGCTATGGTCTCTCTTGAAAAGTATTGTTCATGATTCTTTTCTAAATTGTCCATTTTATATTTATAATTCACCATTAGTCCTGCTGAATTAGCTATACCTTTCTTTGATGGATTACCCATAAAATGAATTTTATCTAAAGAAGCTCCATTACTTAAGTGAAACCTTTGTACTGGATCTAATGGGAGCCCATCTTTATGTTTAGCTGCAAAAAAATACTCTATGGAGTTATTTAAAATTTCTTTTTCAACACTTAATATTGAATCTTTATCAATAATTTTATCATGTAAAGTAGGATTGTTTTGTTTTAGCCATTTATTAAAACCAGGTACTGGAGATAAAGTTACAAAAGTTTCTAAACTAGGAAACTCTTTTTTCAAGTCCATTACCACTTGCTTTAGGAGAAAATTACCAAAAGAAATACCCTTAAGACCTTTTTGACAATTTGATATTGAATAAAAAACAGCAGTTTTAAATTTCTTAGGGTTAGTTTTAGTTCTATTTAAATCTAATATATCTTCTATCTTTGATGGCACTTCTGGTGTTAATGCTACTTCAACAAATATTAGAGGTTCATCTTCCATGGTAGGATGGAAAAATGAATAACATTTTCTATCTTCAGGCTTTAACCTATTTCTCAAATCTAACCATGAAGATATTTCATGCACAGCTTCATACTTTATTATTTTTTCTAAAATTTTAGCTGAAGTATCCCATGTAATTGGATGTGTAACTAAAAACCCTCTGTTAAACCAATTTTTAAATAAATTAGACAAATCTATATCAACTTTTTTTAATTCTATATTTTCTTTTAATAAATTTAATAATCTTTCTCTAATATTTACTAACCTTATAGTTCCTCTTTCTATAGAATTTAAATTTTTAAAAATTTCCATTCTTTTAGAATTAAATTTTGAAGTCATAGATGTATAATTATGAGTGGAATTATTATCTGTATAGTTGGTTACTGATTTTAATAATTCTTGATTATCAAAATCATAGTCTTTACTTAGTATTAAGAAAAAATCTAATAACTCTTTATCATTAAGATTTTCAATTTTTGTCATCAATGTTTCAGAATATGCTAAAGCTGAGGCTTCGCCTCTGCAATTTATTACTTTATCTAATAACCCAGTTATTGAATCTTTTGTTTTAAAATCAGAAAATATATTTCTTGGACTTATATATTTATTTTCAAATAACTTAGAAAATATTCCTTCAAATAAACTCATTTTACTCTCCTTAATACAAGTAAGATATATTATTTACTTAAATAGTTAAATCTTATAAATGTAAATATGTTANCAAANTAACATAACAATAATTACTTTTTGTAAATATTTACAAGTNCTGGATTAAGTGATGGAGATCTAGATAAATATTTCTTATTGTTCTTACATGGTTGATCTATCAACAGTAAAATCTTGCATAAAATTACATAATACACGTTTATAAGTAACTACACATTTGTATATATCTTTTTTATAATAAACAATATGATATGTATCTTTTGATGTCCCAGCAGGATCTGTATAACTGTATATAACTTTACCATTACCTAAAATATGAGCAGAACTATCTTCAGCATAAACATTACATGCAAAAATAAAGGTTATTAATATAATTAAAATATATTTCATAAAGTAACTCTACCATATAAATAATTATCTACAAATACTTGAGTATATGTTTGATATGAACTTTTATGTTACTATGTATTTATGAAAAATTTAAAAACATTAGCTCGTTTCCTATCCTATATAATCTTAGCAGTGGCAATATTTATTATAGCTGAGGGATTAATGAAGTATTTTTTAGGTTAACATCTATTATGAGAAAATTATGAAGAAATTAGAAAAGAATTACCTTAATATACCTAGAATTGAGACTGAAAGATTAATATTAAATTATCCTTTAGAGAATGATTTTAAAATTCTTGAAGTTTTTTTAAAAAGTGAAAGAAGTAAATTTGTAGGTGGACCATATAGAAGTTTTAGTTCCTGGAATGATTATATGGCAAATATTGGACATTGGTCTCTTTATGGATATGGCTTATGGTCATTAAGGATAAAAGATAATAATGAATATATTGGAAGAGTTGGAATTATAAAACCAGCTATGTTTAAAGAACCGGACTTGGCTTGGCAAGTATTTGAAGCTTATGAAGGCAAAGGGTATGCCTACGAAGCAGCTATAGCAGTTAAAGATTATGCTATTAGTAATTTTAAATTTACTAGTTTAGCCAGTCATATAGTAGAAGGAAATAAAAATTCCATATCATTAGCTGAAAGAGTAGGCTTCAAATTGAAAAAAGAAGAAGTTATAGATAATAAAAAATTTATTATTTACTTTCATATATAAAATATTTAAATAGTACTTTAATAAAAGTTTTAGAGCTAATTTTTAGAATTGTTAGCGATTTTATTTAGATGCTTAACGATATTTTCTTTTTCACTATCTTTATAATGTTCCCATTCAGTTATTTGTTCAATAGTTCTATTACAACCAACACATACACCGTCAATTAATTTGCATATATTTATGCATGGAGAAATAGACATTATTGCTAACCTTTCATCTAAAAATACTAGCTTTTTTCTATCTTAACTATTTATTATTGTTTCAAATTTTTTAAATTCTTTATTATTTATCTCTAGTTTGAGAGATATATTACAAATTGGGTGATCATTTAATTCATTTTCTATTATTTGATGAGAACCTACTCCAACTTGTTTCAAAAATTTTCTTATTTGCATCTGAGTATTATCATTATCATATTTTTCATCCATTTTATTTTCCTCTACTAGTTAGTAATCTGATTTTAATTATATAGAACTTAATATTTAAAGATTATGATCAAATATTTAAATATATTCCAATAATTGATATTATAATTTGAATTAAATAAATAAATACAGATGAAAAATGCCAATATTTAAATTGTTTCTTTTTTTTCTTTTCTGTTAAGTCCGCACTATCTGAAATAAAATTTATTTTAGGCATAACTATAAATAAATTTATTATAAAACCTATAGAAATAATAAATGAAAGTAGAATAGACCAGTGATCTTTTAATATAAATGAAGAAATAAAAGCTAATGAGCTAATAAAAAGACCATATATAAAATTTTTTGGAAAAATATTTCTCAAAAATGCAGATTTATTATTTTTATCTAATATTTTATTTGAAACAGGAGCAACACATACTGTGAAAAACAACATATAGCTTAATAAAGAACTGTATAATATAAGTAACATAAAACCTAGATAATAATGAATTAAAAATAACTTATAATATCTAGTTTATTGAATAAATATAATCAATCTATTTTAAATTAAATTGAACTCTTCTATCTATATATTTATCAAAAATAATCGTTGCATAAAATATTACAGATGCAAAAAATAGGGTTGAAATTAATGTATTTTGAAAGAATGGTATTGCTAAGATATAACAACTAGTTAGCCCCTCTAATGTAGCTGGATACATGCCACTTAACATCCATACAGAAAAGTTTGTTACAATAAAAAAAATACAAGCTCCTATAAATGACAAATATATATATTTTATAAGCGTAAATTTTCTAGAAAAAAATATACCTATAAAAACATTAAGAACTATACAACCATAGACAGCTAACATACTAGAATGAAAACCAATAAAGAAATCACTGATAACCATAGAAAATATTGGAACAACTAAAGCTAAATATTTATTATTAAATTTTATTCCTGCATATATAGAAATAGCAATAATTGGAGTAAAATTTGGGGCATGAGGTACTAATCTAATAAGTGCTAATGATAATATTAATAGAATTGCATAAGAATATTTTATAGAAGTTACATTCATTTTTTTACTTTATAATAAATAAAAATAAATAGTAAATAATATTTATAATTATAGTAATAATGGATTTTTNAATAGTATTAAATAATCTAATTTTGAGTAGTAGCGGGCATATAATAAAAAATATGTTATTTTAAATTTATGAAAAAATGGTTACTTGCTATCTTATTATTTTTAATTACCAGTAATGCTGTTGCAAAGGNGGAGATATGGTTATGTAATAGTAAGAACGGTGTTGATGTATTTAGAATAGATANTAGTGAGCCATTAAATACGTCGCAGCGAATAAATAATCTTTGGCAGTATTTTTGGACATCTGATAAAGAATCTGAAATAGAANATATAATATATGATTCTAATATTCATCANGTTAAAGTGATATATAATAATGAGCANGATAAGAAAGAAATAATATTTGACTTAGTAGCTCGAGATCTAATTATTAAATTTCAAGATGAAAATAAATCAAATAGTAAATGGTCATGTGAACTAAAATAAATATTGGATACTATGCTATTGATAAANATTATAAAAAACAAGTGAGTANAAATGGTATATTTGCTTTTTTATNATGGAAGCNCTATCTAAGGTNTANATTTGTTTATACTTCTATTGATAGGAAAAAAATNTATGTTAAAAAATAGAAGTAATAAAATTTTATTAGTANTATTTATTTTATTTTTACCTCAAACATTATTTGCTCAATCNCAAATNAAATTTGCATGTATGTCCTCGTGGTATGAACATTGCCATATGGGAATATGTGAAGATAATTTAAATAAAGAACCTTTTACTAGACAAGTAAAGATTATTATTGATTTAAGGTCAAAAACACTAATACGAAGAACAGATAATGATTATATTATGAGAATTACAGAAACTCGCCTAAGACCTGAAAAGCATATATATATTGGTTATGAAGACAATTGGTCTAACGGATTTATAGTAATAGGTCTATTAAGTGAAGAAAAAGGAACTTCTACTTATATGGATACACTTTTTACAAATTCAGGAGGATTNGTAAGCACTGGCTTTTGTAAATTACAAATACTNAATTAGATTATTGATTAATTAAGTATATNAGAACTATATAATGCAGAAATATAACTAATAGCTCTTTAAATTGAGAAGTGCTATTCAATATAAGATTTACTCATATTTCTTTCAGTAGATCCTATACCTAGTTTAATATTTATACTAATTTACAATTATTAAATATTAAAAACTATTTAACCTTAGTTTTAGGAGATATTATGACTAGACATTATGAAGAAGCAGAAGGTTTATGTGAAAATATAGATCAAGAAACTCAATCTTATATTTTTAATCAAACGATGATTAGGATTAAGGATCCTATAGTTTCATTAGATTTTTACACACGTATTATAGGAATGAAATTATATAGAAAAATAGATTTTCCTGATATGCAATTTACATTATATTTTTTAGCTATGCCTGGAGATGTAGACGATAATAATGCTCCTGAAGATTCTAANAAGAGAACTACATGGACATTCTCTCAAAGAGCTATGCTAGAGCTAACCCATAATTGGGGCACAGAGCATGACGAAAGTTTCAAACACCATAATGGTAATTCAGAACCCCAAGGTTTTGGTCATATTGGTTTTTCTGTTCCCGATGTATATGCGGCATCAAAACGTTTTGAAAAATTAGGAGTTAAGTTTGTTAAAAAACCAGATGATGGAAAAATGAAAGGCTTAGCATTTATTGAGGATCCAGATGGATATTGGATAGAAATATTGCAGGCGAATATGATAGAAAAAAATTCTTAAATCAATTCACTAATATATTTTGCTGAATAAGCACTCAATGTCCAACCTAGATGTCCGTGACCAGTATTATAAAAAACTTTTTTATTTTTTTTACTTTTATTAATTATTGGCATCATATTAGGTGTCATGGGTCTAAGACCAGCCCATGGTTTTATATCTTCTGTATTAATATTTGGAAAGTTAGTTTCTGCCCATCTTATTAATGGTCTTACTCTATTCCATTTAATATCTGTGTTGTATCCTGCAAATTCTGCAGTTCCAGCTATTCTTAATCTTTTTTCTCCTAATCTTGCAGTAACTATCTTTTTTTCATCATCTAGTAGACTAACCCAAGGGGAATTATTACCTGGGTTATTAATTGTAATGCTATAGCCTTTAACTGGATATATAGGTAAATTATCACCAATACTATTTGCAAGTTTTCTAGACCCTATTCCAGCACAAACTAATACCAAGTCAGAATTAATTAGTTCTTCATGAATATTTTTAGCATGATGTTTTATGAATTGTACATTATACTTATTTTCTAATATATTACTTAATTCCATACAGAATTTGTGTATGTCTCCCGTAAAGTCAGTAGTATTATAAAAGCCTCCAACTATATTCTCATTAGCTAATGATGGTTCAATATTATTTAACTCACTTTTATTAACTTCCCACCTTTCTAAACCTGCTAATTTATATATTTTATTAGTTTCTCTTGCTAAGTTTAATTGTTTTATATCTTTATAAATATGCAGGATACCTTTTTGAAGCATATCAAATTCTATATTTTCTTCATCAGCTATTGTTTTATATAACATACCGGAATTTAAGGCCATTTTGCATGTTTCTAGTGTATTATTTTTTCTTTGAGAAATTGAATTAATAAACTTTATAAACCATTTTATTTTATGTAGGTCAGGTTTTAATGAAATAAGAAGAGGAGCGTCTTTTTTTAATATCCACTTACTTGCTTGTCTTATATTTTTCCAACTATTCCATGTTTCTGAATTAGATGCGCTAATCTGACATCCATTAGCATAAGAGGTTGCCATTGCTGGATACCTTCTTTCGTCTACTATAGTTACTTGGTGGTTATTTTTAGCTAAATAATAGGCAGAAGTAATACCCGTAATTCCACTTCCAATAATTTTGATTTTCATAAGATCACTCTACCAGACAAAATATTTATCTACAAATTTTGGTAAAAATTTTCTTCATTTTTAAGCTATAGTTTCTTATCATTTTCTTTTGCTATAACACAATGAGTTAGTCTATTAAAACGCCAATTAGCAAAACTTATATATAGCAAATCTAAAATTTGCTTTATAATTGGAAGAGCAGCTAGCTTTGCTAAAAAATTCCAATATTTAAGATTTTTCCAAATTACAATAAAAGCGTCTATTCCCTTATGTAATTTATTATTATTATCAATTACATGAAGTATTTTGAGCGCATCAGAAGTTTTGATCTCATAATTTATTAGAGTATTACTTTTTATATTAACATCTTGCCAGTTAAAAGTACCACCAGGAGCAACTTTTTTGTAGTAATTGATTTCTTTACTACATAAGTTACATTTACCATCATAAAATACATTAATCATATTATTAAAATAATCCTCTTTTATTATTGTTCAAGAGCAATAGACTATTTTTTTAAAGGTATAAAGGTGAATATTTAATAAAATATTAATTGTATAATCATGAATTAATATAGTTTTTTAGGTTTAAATTTTCAGTTTCATAGATTTCAATTAATCTTTTTACAACATCACCTATTGATACAATGCCTAAAAGCTTATCTTTTTCTATAATTGGAATATGACGTATTTTTTTTTTATTCATTAGCTCCATTAATTCAGATGAACTAAAAGATAAGTCACAATTTATAATATTAGTACTCATAATATCTTCTATATTTTTAAAATTATCATTATAATTTTTTACGATATCTCTTTCAGAAACCATTCCTATAGCATTTTTTTCTTTATCGACTACAACTGCTGCTCCAATATTATTAGATGATAATAAATCAATTAATTCAGAAATTAGAGCACCTTTATGAATAGTTATACATCCTCTATTTGCTAATTTTTCAACAAGTTTACCCTTCATATAAAGTCTCCCCATTTAAATATTATCATATAACAAGTAAATTATACAAATTTTGGAGTATGCTGGCAGAGTAAAATATTTATGATAATATAATTTTATGAAGAAANTAGTATTAATATTNTTATCTATATTTTTTATCAATAGCGCTNTCGCTATGGCTAAAACATTAATTTGGCAGTGCCAAGTTATTATGATTAATGACGAAAAACAAACCAATGGTAAAATAAATAAATACAAAATAGATGTTACTACTCCCATGGTTTGGGTTGGAGATGAAACAAGATGGTCGGGTTTTTCTAATACTCAATTTTCATATGATAAAGATAATCATACTCTATCCTCTTCAAGTAAACTTTGGAATGGAATCTATTATTTAGTAGAACAAAAAATTGTATTTATTAATAATAAGGCTAATTTAAAAGTTATTTATAAGTGCAATACTCTATAGTTTTTTTAATTATGATTAATAATAAAGATGGTTATCATTATGAATTTAAATTTTAAAAAAGAAGATATAAAATTTCAGAAAGAAGTTAGAGCTTTTATAAACGAGAATTTAAGTCACATTACTAAACAAAAGACTGAAGAGGGTTTCCATTTAACTAAAGAAGATATGGTAGATTGGTATAATAAATTATCTAAAAAAGGATGGATGGCACCCAACTGGCCAGAGCAATATGGAGGAACTAATTGGACTATAACGCAAAGATATATATTTAATAACGAATGTGCTAAAGCAAGTGCTCCAGATGGAGAATATACATTTGGAGTAACTATGGTTGGNCCNGTTATAATGAAATATGGGACTTTNGAACAAAAAAAATATTATTTACCAAAAATTTTATCTAATACTCATTGGTGGTGTCAGGGTTACTCTGAACCAGGGTCTGGNTCAGATTTAGCCTCTTTATCTACAAAAGCAGAAAAAGTAAAAGGCGGATATAAAATTAATGGTACAAAAACATGGACAACAATGGCTCATTTTGCAGANATGATGTTTATTTTAGTTAGAACCAGCTCTGATGGTAAACCTCAAGAAGGTATTTCATTTATGTTACTTGATATGAAATCAGATGGTGTATCTGTTAAACCCATTATTACTTTAGATGGCAGCCATTATATTAATATGGTTTATTTACAAGATGTTTTTATACCCAATAAAAATTTAATTTATGAAGAGAATAAAGGTTGGACTGTAGCTAAATATTTATTAGGCCATGAACGTACAAATAATGCACAAGTTGCAAGTTCCAAGAAAGCTTTATCTAAAATAAGAAAAATAGCGAAGCTCAAGATTAATGGAGTAAACTCTTTAAGTAAGGATGATCGTTTTATGGATAAGCTTTCTAAATGTGATACAAGATTACAAGCTTTAGAATATGATTTAATTAAGACTATTTCTAATGAAATAAAAGGTATTAGTCCATCTACAGAGGCTAACATGTTAAAAATTAGAGGATCTGAAATACAGCAGGAGTTAACAGAACTAGTTTTAGAAGCTAGCGGTTATTATTCTTATTCTGATCAATCAAATACCTTGGATGTTGGAATGAATGAACCCATAGTAGGACCTTCTTGGACTAGTACGTCGGCACAAAAGTATTTTGATATGAGAAAAACTACTATTTATGCTGGTTCTACTGAAATCCAAAAAAATATTTTAGCAAAAATGGTATTAGAGTTATAAATTAAAATTTTCTTAAGATTAATCTGATTAAATTTTTTAAAATGACAAATATAAATGGACTTTTAATAATTTTAAGAAGTAATAATCTTAATTTTGGAAAGTATTTATATGAGATATAAATAGTAATAAATATTATCAATAATAGAAAAGTTAATTTAATCATATTAAAATTTTACCACAATTCTTTTTTTCTACAATTACGATTATAAGATGTATTTTACATAAATTATTAAATTTAAAATAATTCTAGTTAATTAACACAAATATATACATTATAATTTTAATAGTTTTAATTTTTATTTTGGAGATAGATATGAAATTTTTTAAATTAGTTTTTATTATACTTTTTTCACTACTTTATATAAATAATAGTGCTTTTTCGTTAGAACTTAAACCAGTTATTAGCTTGGATATTGCAAAAAAAATGGCTGATGCTTGTGAATTAAAAAGAGCAGAAAAAAAATGGAATCCAATTAATATAGCTATAGTTGATTCTGGAGCAGATTTAATTTTATTTCGCAGACAAGATGGAGCTTTTCTAGGAAGTATTGATATCGCTATACGAAAAGCTACTTCTTCAGCGATGATACCACGCTCTACTAGAAAAGTAGGTGAATTAGCTTATGCTAAAGATGGTAAATTAGGACCACGCCCAGGTGTTGCAACAGTAGATTTTTTAGTTCCATTTGCGGGAGGATTACCAATTAGAACAGATAAAGGTCATTTGATAGGAGCTATAGGTATTAGTGGAGCTAGTTCAGATCAGGATGAAGAATGTGCACAAGCTGCTATAGATTCTGTAAGAGATTTATTGAATTAACATAAAAATTTATAGTGGTTTTTTATAAGGCTCTTTTTATTAAAGAGTCTTATAGATTAAATAAAACTAACTAATCTATATCTTTTAAAGTTTTAACAAATGAAATTTTTTTAGATATATGAATATTATTCTTTACTTGCTCCAAAGTGTTGTTTTGTGACCAAATTATATTATTGAATAAACCTTTTATTTTTTTGCTTTCTGATATTCCTATCAACCAGAAGCCTCCATCTTCGGCAGGACCAAATACTATATTTGATGTATATAGCTTTTTCCATGCATTCAAAATTATTGAACTATTAATATCAAGAATATCACTTCCTATAATAATTATTTTATTAGGGTTTTTAGATAACACTCTCCACATTTTTTCTCCAATATCGCCTGGACCTTGGGGTATTCTTTTTATTTTAGGAAANATTGATTTAGGCCAGTTTAGTAATGCGTTATCTGGACTTATACATAATTTTAAATTTATTCTTTTATCCGCTTTAATTTTAATTATTGTTCTTAATAAATTGCGATAATAAAAATTAGCCCCTAATGATTTTCCTATTTTATTTTTTAATCGGCTTTTACCTATAGAAATTTCTGGACGTCTCGCAAAAATAATTAAATTAACTTTTTCCATTTCTATTTCTTAAATATATTTTATTTATGTTATTAATATTAAAGCCTAGAAAGTATAAAGCTAAACAATAAACATTTATAATTGGCCTCAATAACCATCCTTGATTTTCAAATCGTATTGCATCAGTTATAACATAGCTATCTAGTATCTTTATATTTTTAAAACCAATATTTCTAATAATTTCCACATCTTCCATTATAGGTATATTTTTGTAGCCTCCAATATTATTATAAAAAAATTTTGAAATTAATAAGCCCTGATCTCCATATGGTAATTTTAAATACTTAGATCTGATATTTACAATCATTTTAAGTAAATATGACCATNTATTATTTTTATTGAATTTAATTTTAAAAGAAGCAGCTTTATTATTATTTATTTCTTTAGATATGAAATTTTTTATATCTATTATATTTTTTTTTTCTAAAATTGTATCCGAATGGAGGAACAATATCCATTCAGTAGAAACATTTTTAGCTCCTAAAAGTAATTGAGTGCCCCTACTTTTTTTAGATCTAATTATTTTAGTTTTATATTCTTTAGATATTTCTATTGTTAAATCTTTAGAGTTTGCATCTACTATTATAATTTTATTAAAATATTTAGAGATGGAATTAAGGGTATTATTAATTGTTTTTTCTGAATTATAAGTTGGGATAACTATAGTTACGTTTTCTAAAAATAAATTTTGCATAGTTAATTTATAATATAAATATTTAAAATCATTCCTNACCACATTAAAAAGCCACATAAATTTGAATTTTTAAANCCTTTGNTGAATTTATGTGTATCTGTGATTTTAGTATAAGCTGCATTATAAGTCTGCCATAGACCCAGAGNTANAACNAATAATATCATTAATAAATGAAAATTATTTAATAATAAAGAAATACTAAATATAATGCTACTTATAAAGTATGCAGAAGCTGCAAAGAAACCTGAATTATGCTTCATTTTAGTTACAGTAGATTTTACTCCTGTAATTTTATCATCTACGTANTCTTGCATAGCATAAAGAGTATCATAGCCTATTGTCCAAAAAATAGCTCCAATATATAGGGTAAAGACTATATAATTTGGATAATTATTTGTTATACAGCTGTAACCAATTAAAATTCCGATGTTAAATGTAATACCAAGCCAAATCTGTGGAAAAAAGGTAATTCTTTTGGTTAAAGGGTAAATAATTATTAACGGAATACTAATTATAGAAATAATAATAGCTGGAAGAGACAGATTATACAAAATGTATAATCCTAATATCAACATTAAAAATATAAAAACTAAACCATCTAGCACTGTAAGTTTTCCAGAAGCAATAGGCCTACTTTTAGTTCTATTAGTTTTTTTATCAATATTNCTATCTAAGATATCGTTCCATGCACATCCAGCAGCTCTNAAAATAAATGANCCAATAAATAAAAGAATTGTATATTTAAAGAAGATTAATAATTCAGGTTTTGCCATCATTACGCCCCATAAACAAGGCCANGCTAATAATAATGCACCTGTAGGATTATTAAACCTTCCTAAAATATAATAATTTTTTATTTTTTTTATCATAGTATTTAATANTGTTTGGAATATAAAATTAATTTGTACTAAACTATATTTTTTTATTANTTAATGTTTACCATATAAATTAAACTTATAGAAGATTTTAGAATAGGATATGAAATTGGATTATCAATTTAAAACTCGTGTTTATAATGAATCTTTTTTAGATTGTAATGAAGAAATNTCTCTTTCTGTAAAGCAGTCGCATAAATTAATAAATGTNCTTAGAATGAAAGAAAATGATGATATTATTATTTTTAATAATATTTCTGGAGAATGGGGTGCAAAAATTAAAATAAAAAAATCTTTAATTTATGCAGAATGTATAAAAAAAATAAGAGATGTAAAAAAAGAAAATGGCCCATCATTAATTTTTTCTCCACTAAAGCAAGCAAGATCAGATTGGCTAATAGAAAAAGCTACAGAGTGCGGGGTAGAAAACTTATTTCCAAGCTTGATGACTAGGACGTCTGTTAGAACTATTAATATTGATAGATATAGAAGTAATGCCATAGGAGCAGCTGAACAAACTGGAAGATTAAGTATACCTAATATTGAACCATTGAGAGTATATGAGGAACAAATAAAAATTTGTGAAAAATCAAATAAAACTATTATATTTTGTGATGAATTAAGAATGTCTCCTTTAATAAAGGAATTTAATAGTAATTTGAATGCGTCAGATATTGCTATAGTAATTGGACCTGAAGGAGGNTTTGATGATAAAGAAAGAGATTATGTACAAACTAATATAGAAAATTTAATAGAATGTAGTTTAGGACCAAGAATATATAGGGCAGAGACGGCTGCATTAATAGCTCTTGCTTTATTTCAATAAATATTATTTAGGAAAAAGAAATATGAATCTTCAAAAAAATGACTTAATTAATTGGTTTGTTGAGGGTTGTAAGCCAAAGAAATTATTTAGAATTGGAACTGAACATGAGAAATTTGTTTATAAAATGGATAGTCTTCAACCAGTATCATATAATGAATCATCTGGTATCAAGAATATACTTAAATCATTAGTTAGTTATGGCTGGGAAGAAATAAATGAAGAAGGTAATTTAATAGCCCTTAAAAAAGATAAGCAATCTATTACTTTAGAGCCTGGAGGGCAGTTAGAATTATCTGGAGCACCACTAGAAAATATTCACCAAACATGTAGCGAGGTTTACGAACATTTAAGGCAAGTAAAATTAGTAGGAGAAGATTTAAATGTAGGTTTTCTTGGCGTTGGGGCTAGGCTTGAAGGAAGATTGTCTTCAGATTTATGGATGCCAAAACCAAGATATAAAATAATGAGAGAATACATGCCTAAAGTTGGAACTCTTGGTTTAGAGATGATGGCTGATACTTGTACTGTTCAAGTTAATTTAGATTATTCATCAGAAGAAGATATGAGACGAAAATTAAAGACTTCATTTATATTACAGCCTATAGTTACAGCTTTATTCGCTAGCTCTCCTATCGAGCAAATGAAGATTTCTAAATTTATGTCTAGAAGAGCAGCAATATGGTTTGATGTCGATAAAGATAGATGTGGCACTCCTAAATTTATTTTTGAAAATAATTTAGGATTCGAGGCTTGGGTAGATTACGCATTAAAAGTCCCAATGTATTTTGTTAAAAGAAATGGAAGATACATTAACTGTGCTGGAGGTTCTTTTGAAAAATTTATGGAAGGAGAATTAAAACAATTACCAAATGAAAGACCTACTCTGTTGGATTGGGAAGATCACTTAAGTACTATCTTTACTGAAATAAGGCTTAAAAAATTTATTGAGTTTAGAGGGGCTGATACAGGCCCTTGGGGAAGTTTATGTGCATTACCAGCCCTCTGGGTAGGATTATTATATGATAGTGAAGCACTAAATGAGGCTGAGAGTTTTGCTAATAGCTGGACTTTAGAAATGTATAATAAAGCTTATAAGGAAGTACCATTAAAAGGTATGGATTTAGTCATTAATAATAACTCTATTAAAGATTATGCAAAAGAATTAATTGCAATCTCTAAAAAAGGTTTAAAAAATAGAAAAATGCATGATTCATCTGGTAATGATGAAACTGGCTATTTAAATCAATTAGAAGAAATAGCTCACTCAGGAAAAAACCAAGCCTCAGAGATGTTATCTATCTGGAATGAAAATAATGAGGAAGGAATTAAAAAAATATATGAGAAATATTCATATTAACTAATATTTACTTACTTAGTTTCTGTTCCACCTACTGTTAACCCTTCAATTTTTAAAGTAGGTTGCCCAACACCTACTGGTACTCCTTGACCATTTTTACCACAAGTTCCTATACCAGGGTCTAATTCCATATTATTTCCTATCATTGAAACTTTTTTTAGTACTTCAAAACCTGAACCAATTAAAGTAGCTCCTTTAACAGGCGTAGTAATTTTACCATTTTCTATTTTGTAGGCTTCATTAGCTGAAAAAACAAATTTACCATTAGTTATATCTACCTGGCCCCCGGCAAATGATTTTGCATATATGCCCGTTTTTGTACTTTCTAATATTTCTGCAGGGTCTTTATCTCCTGATACCATAATAGTATTTCTCATTCTCGGCATTGGTTGATGAGCATACGATTGTCTTCTTCCATTTCCAGTAGATTTGGTTCCCATTAATCTTGCATTTAATCTATCATGCATATACCCAACTAATTTTCCATTATCAATAAGAACAGTTTTTTCTGTGGGAGTCCCTTCATCATCGATAGATAAAGAGCCTCTTTTCGCATTTAGAGTACCATCATCCACTACAGTCACTCCTTCTGTTGCTACTTTTTCTCCCATTAAATGTGAAAAAACACTTGTTTTTTTTCTGTTAAAATCCCCTTCTAGTCCGTGACCTATAGCCTCATGTAATAAAATACCAGGCCATCCTGGTCCTAATACAACATTCATTTCACCTGCTGGAGCAGGTTTAGCCTCTAGCATAATTAGTGCCTGTTTTAAAGCTTCATCAACATGGAATTTCCAATTATCTTCATTAAGAATTATATCGTAATCATGTCTACCACCTGAACCATAAGAGCCAGTCTCCATTTTATTATTTTCTTTGACAGCTATATTTACCCCTAGTCTTACTAAAGGTCTTATATCATCAAGCATTTCTCCATCAGCTCTTAATATTCTTATAGCTTCCCATGAGCTAGCTAAATTTATACTCACTTGCTCAACTTTATTATTAATGGATCTAGCATATTCATTTATATCTTGTAGAATTTTTATTTTCTTATCAAAATCTATCCCACCGATTGGGTTATTTGCATTATAATATTTTCTATTTGTCTTATTTGGGGAAATATCAATTTCTTTATGATCTTTAGATATAATATCTCTAACCGTTTTTCCTGCTCTCTCTAAAGCTTTTTTTGAAATTTCAGAAGCATGAGCGTATCCTACGACTTCGCCGGATAATGAACGTAATCCAAAGCCAATATTTTTATTTGAGTTAGCTAATTTNAATTTTCCATCATCAAAAGAGAAGCTTTCATTTTCTGATGACTGCATGTAAAGTTCNCCATCTTCAGCACCTGAAAGAGAATCAGAAACTATTTTTTCAGCATCTATTTTATTTATATCATTGTTTTCAAAAAATATTTTATCTAAATTTACTGTATCATTCATTACTTTCTCCTTACCCATTATACTTATTTATGCATATAAGTAGATTAATTATTTTTTATAAAATCTGTAATAATTTTAATTAAATAAGTATTTTCTTTCTCAAGACCAACGGTTATTCTCAGACAATCAGCTAGTCCGTACTCTAACACTTTTCTAACAAAAATATTATGTTTTTCCAAATAATTATTGCAATCATTAGCNTGCTTGGGATTATTAAATTTAGCTAATACAAAGTTTCCTACGCCTGGTATTATTTGGATTCCTAAATTAATTAATTCTTTTTCTATAAAAGGTTTCCAAAGATTATTATGTTTAATTGCTTTTTTTATAAATTTCTGATCTTTGATAGCAGCAATTGCTGCGTGTTGAGCAATAGTATTAATATTAAAGGGTAATCTAATTCTATTTAAATAATCTATTACTTCTAAAGAAGCATATGCCCATCCTATTCTTAGTGCAGCTAGCCCATAAATTTTTGAAAATGTTCTGGTACAAGCAACATTATTGAATTTATTTACTAATTCAAAGCCATTAGTATAATCATCTTTTTCTACATATTCTGCATAAGCGGAATCAATTACTAACAGACAACTTTTTGGTAGTTTTTTCCTTAGAGTTATTAATTGGTTTCTATTGAGATAAGTTCCTGTAGGATTATTAGGATTAGCTATGAAACATACTTTTGTTTTTTTAGTGCATACATTAATAATTTCTTCAACATCTGCTTTATATTTTTTCTCTTTTGCAACAACAGGAGTTGCACCCGCAGCTTTAGTGGCTATAGGATAAACTAGAAAACCATGCTCAGAGTAGACAATTTCATCCCCCTCGCCTGCAAAGCAATTAGCAAACAAAGATAAAATTTCATCAGATCCATTTCCACATATAATATTATCCATATTAAGGCTATTAGACTCTGCGAGAGCTTTTCTTAACTCTATTGCGCTACCATCTGGATAACGTGCNGGATTATCATATGAATCTTTTATTGCTTTTAGAGCTTTAGATGATGTACCTAAAGGCGTTTCATTTGATGATAATTTAATAACTGCTTTTGTCCCNTTTATACCAGATTTACCCGGAACATAAGGAGCAATATTTAATACTGATTTTTTTGGGTTAATTGAAATATTTTTTCTCCATAAATTTATNTAATTATCTCTTTTATTGCTTCATATAAAACATTTCTAGTTTCACTTTTAAAACCTTGAATCACATACGGTGTTAAAGTAGCAATTGCATTGACTTTATTTTCTTTTTCAAAATTATGTTCTGAACAATATAGTAAATTACAATTTAGTTTTTTTATATTATTCATTATATTTTCATCAAAAATATTAATTAAATTTACTAAAATTATTAAATCAGTATCTTTTGATGCTTCTAAAATTTCTTCCGATAAGCCATTATTGTCTCTAACTAAAATATTAATTATATTTAAGTTGGAAAATTCTTTATTCTTATTTAAAGAAAAGGAATCTGATATTACATGTACTGTTTTATTTTTCATAATTTTTCCATATAAAAAGAATTTGCTTCTCCTAATTCAGGAGCATTCGCAAGTATTTTTTTTGGCCTCCATGTAGGAGCTAAAGGGGTTGGCATAGGAAAAATCTCTGTATTTCCTAGTTTCATTTTTGCAGATAATAATTCTCTTTCTCTAATTTGAGAATCTTGCATAGCTTCTTCTAATGAATTTACAATAGAACAACATATATTTTGTTCATTAGCTAAAATATCTTTCCATTCTTTTGTATTCTTATTTTTAATTATTTTTACTATTTTTTCTTTTGTTTCATTAGGATTAATATTATCATTTATCAATTTATTTGGTAAGTTTATGACTTCACAAAACCTTATCCAGAATTTTTCTTCTAATGCCCCTAAAGCTATATAGCCTTTATCCAAAGTTTCATATATACCGTAACGTGGACTAGCCCCAGTCAATTGCAAATCTCCACCTTTAGAATAGAATTTATTAGCAGTTAAGCCTAATGCCATCCACATGAAAGGAAAAAGATTATCTGTCATAGAGATATCTAAGAATTTTCCTTTTCCGGTTTTTTCAACTTCTCTCAATGCTAAAAGTATATTAATTACGGCAGGGTAACTTCCTCCTGCAATATCAGCTATTTGCGTATTAGGCATTGCCGGAGAGCCATCTTTTTCTTTTGCTAGAGATAGTAATCCAGATTCAGCCATATAATTTAAATCATGTGCAGCAACTAATTTTTTAGGACCATTTTGACCATACCCTGTTATAGAACAATGAATAATATTAGGATTAATTTCTATTAAACTCTTAAAATCAAGGCCTAAGCGTTCCATAACTCCTGGCCTAAACTGATCAACAACAATATCAGCTGATTTTATTAACTTGGTGATTTTTTCATAGCCTTCCTTAGATTTTATATTTAATTCTATAGAACGTTTTCCTCGATTAAGAATTGCAAAGAGAATACTCTCTCCATCTATGAATGGTGGAGATCTTCTCATATCTTCCCCTCCTATTCTTTCAACCTTTATTACTTCAGCTCCTGCTTCTGCTAGAATTAAAGTAGCTAAGGGCCCAGGTAGTAGGGTAGACAGGTCTATTACTTTAATTCCATCAAGCGGTTTCATTTAAATCTCCATATATATATCATATAATAATTTAAAAAATATTTTTAACAATTTAATATTATATTTTAGTTTTTACTCTCGTTAGAATTTTAATAATGCTATTATTTAATAATAGTTATTTATTCTTTATAATCATATATTGGTTTATTCAAACAATATTCTATATAATAATTTAAGATATTGTTAATTATATTTGAGAAATTAGATGTATTTAAGAACATTAATTATAATAATAACAAATATATATTTTTTAGTGAGTTATGTTAACGCAAATGAGGATTTGATATCATACGATATAATTGATTATTCCATTCCTTATTCATTGACTAATATAGAAGGTAATATAAAAAATGGACGTGAGGTAGCGCTTTCAAGGCAAGGAAATTGCTTAGCATGTCATAAAGTTCCTATGTACGATGATATATTTCAAGGAAATATAGGGCCAAGTTTGGCAGGTATTGGAAATCGTTATACAATTGCAGAACTAAGGCTTAGATTAGTAAACCCTTATGTATTAAATCCAGATACTATAATGCCAGCTTTTTATAAAGTAAGAGGATTAAAAAGAGTAGATAAAAAATATACAGAAAAATCAATTTTATCGGCCCAAGAAATAGAAGATGTAATTAGTTGGTTAGCCACGCTTAAAGATTGATTAATATAAGGTTAGATATGAATATAAATAATAAAAGTTATAGTAGAAGAAAGGTTTTTTCTTTTTTGTCAGGTTTTTTTATTGCTTTATGTAATAAGTCAGCAATAGCTGAATTTAAAGCAGGTCAGCCTTTTAGAGATCGTTTTCAAACATATCGTCAAACTTTTAGAATAGAACCTGACCCTGTAGAGGCTCAAAGAATAGTTAAAAATATTATTAAAGGCAGAGAAATAAGAGATAATTTAATAAATTTGAAAGCACCTGATATAGCTGAAAATGGAAATACAGTGCCAATAAGTTTTTCTGTAAATTGTTCTATGAATAATAATGATTTTCCTAAAACTGTTCATATATTAGTTTTGGATAATCCTTTTCCTGAAATTGCTAAATTTTATTTTACACCTTTTTCTGGAGAAGCAAGTGTATCTATTAGAATTAGAATGCGAACTAGTTCTAATATAGTTGCTATTGCTGAAATGGCTGACGGCACGGTAGGAGAAACAAAGTCTTATGTGGATGTAACTATTGGGGCTTGTAGTTAATGGCAAATGAAGAAAGAAAAAATTGGAGAAGACGTTTAAAAGTTCCTAAAAGTGCAAATAAAGGAGAAATTATAATAATTAAAACTATGGCAGAGCATGTTATGGAACCTGGAGTAAGAAGAGACCCCGAAACTGGTGTTATATATCCTAAAAAAATTATAGATACCGTGATTTGTCGTTTTAACGGAATGCAAATTTTTAAAAGTCAGTGGTATTCTGGTGTTTCTGCAAATCCTTTTATGTCCTTTAAAATGAAGGCTATTACTTCTGGACTGGTAGAAGTAGAATGGGTTGATGACTATGGGCAATCTAGCTATAAAAAAGCGGTCCTGGTCGTTTACGATAAAGATGGTAAAGAAATACTGCCTATAAAAATAGATAGTATAAATTCTAGTAAAGATATTATGTAAATGTCTTATGTAATTAAATGTTTTTTTGCTTTAATATTATTTTCTTCTTTAGATTTAGTAGCTGAAGAAGAGTCTAATTATAAAAACTCTGAAAAGCCTTATAAAAAAAGTGAATTAAAATCTGGTAGCTATTTTTCTAGAGAAGAAACAAAAGCTATAGAGCTAGACGAGTTTGAAAACCCTGGAATGATTTGGGTTGAAAGAGGAAGTGAGCTGTTTAACATACAAATGGGGAATAATAATATAGCTTGTTCTAATTGCCATAATCAGAATAATAACTCATTGATTGGTGTAGCAACCACTTATCCAAAAATTTATGAAAATAAATTAATTAATTTAGAACAAAAAATAAATATTTGTTTAGACAATAATATGAATGTAGAACCCTATTTATTAGAAAGTAATAATTTATTATCTTTGTCTAGTTTTATAACTTATATTTCTAAAGGCCTGCCAATGAATGTTAGTATTGAAGCAGAGGCTCAAAAGTATTTTAATAGAGGAAAAGAAATTTATTTTGAGAGAGTAGGACAAATGAATTTAGCTTGTAATCAGTGTCATGATAATTTAGCAGGAAGTTATTTGAGAGCTGAAAAAATTAGTCAGGGGCATATTAATGGTTTTCCGTCTTATTTAATGAGATGGGAAAATATTGCTTCAGTTCATAGAAGGTTTCAATTTTGTAATAATCAAGCAAGAGCTGAACCTTTAAAAATTGGACATGATGACTATAATGCATTACAGCTTTATATTGCATGGAGAGGGAACGGACTTCTTTTAGAAAGTCCTTCTGTAAGAAGATAATAAAAATCAAAATAAATAGGAATTATTATGGGCATACAACAGCCAACTAACTCAGTCTTAGACTTGATAGGAAATACTCCTTTGCTAGAGGTCATGAATATAGATACTGGCTTATGCAAATTATTTTTAAAATTAGAGTCTCAAAATCCAGGTGGTTCAATTAAAGATCGTCCGGCAAAGTACATGATTGAGAAAGCTGAAAATAATGGCAGCTTAAAAAAAGGAGGTTTAATTATTGAAGCTACGGCAGGCAATACCGGAATTGGACTTGCTTTGATAGCATTACTAAGAGGTTATAAGTGCCTTATAGTGGTGCCAGATAAAATGGCAAAAGAAAAGATAATTCATTTAGAAGCACTTGGGGCTGAAGTAGTAATTACCCGTTCAGATGTAGAAAAGGGTCATCCTGAATATTATGCAGATTTAGCAGAGTCCATTGCTAGTAAACATGAGGGATCATTATATATTAATCAATTTGGAAATCATGCTAATTTACAAGCACATTATGAGTGGACTGGACCAGAAATATTAGACCAATTATCTAATAAAGTTGATGCTTTTTGTGCTGGTGTAGGAACAGGGGGTACCATTACTGGAGTAGGTAAGGCATTAAGAGATGTAAATAAGAATTGTGATATTGTGTTAGCAGATCCTGTAGGCTCAATTTTAGAACCAAAATTTAAAACTGGCACTATACCAGATAATGTTGGAAGTTGGTTAGTTGAAGGAATAGGTGAAGATTATATTCCTCCTTTACTAGATTTTCCTATTATTACGCATGCTTATGCAATATCCGATAAAGAGGCACTAGACACATGTAATTTAGTTTTAAAGAAAGAGGGTGTTTTATCTGGAAGTTCAAGTGGAACATTAATTGCTGCTGCTATAAAGTATTGTAAAGAACAAACTAAACCTAAAAATGTTGTTACATTAGTTTGTGATACTGGTAATAAATATTTAAAAATATATGATAAAAAATGGTTAGCTGATAATAACTATAATTAATAAAAATTTATTAAAGGAATATTTAAATGGTTTCTAATCTTCCAAAATCAAAGTTTGCTACAAGAACTATTCATGCAGGTCAATCCCCTGATCCATCCACTGGGGCAATTATGACTCCAATTTATGCATCTTCAACTTTTGTGCAGGATAGTCCAGGAGTTCATAAGGGTTATGAATATGCTCGAACAGGTAATCCTACTCGTAAAGCATATGAAATGTGTATGGCTGATTTAGAGGGAGGTAAAAGTGCTTTTGCATTTGCTTCAGGATTAGCTGCAGCTGATACTGTTCTATCTTTACTTGATTCTGGTGATGAAGTTTTAGCAATGGATGATTTATATGGTGGGTCGCGAAGATTATTTGAAAATGTTAGAAAAAGAACTTCAAATTTACAATTTAATTTTGGCGATTTATCTATTAATTCAAATTTAGAAAAATTAATAACCAAAAATACTAAAATGATATGGGTAGAAACTCCTACTAATCCGATGTTAAAAATTGTTGATTTAGAATTTATAGCAAAGGTAGCAAGGAAATATAATATTATTACTGTAGCTGATAATACTTTTTGTAGCCCATATATTCAAAGACCAATAGAACATGGATTTGATATAGTTGTTCATTCAGCTACAAAATTTTTAAATGGACATTCTGATATGGTTGGTGGAATTGTAGTATGTTCATTAGAAGAGCAAGCTGAGAAAATTGCTTATTTACAAAATTCAGTAGGAGCAGTTCAAGGACCTTTTGACGCATTTTTTGCATTAAGAGGATTAAAAACGCTCTCTTTAAGAATGGAACGTCATTGTAGTAATGCACTGCAAATAGCTGAATATTTATCTGAAAAAAGTATTATAAATAAAGTATATTACCCTGGTTTAGAAAATCATGAAGGATATAAAATTGCAAAAAATCAAATGAATGGATTTGGAGGGATAGTAACTTGCGTTTTATCTGGAGGCCTAGATAAAGCTAAACGGTTTTTGGAAACATGTCAGATTTTTCAACTAGCTGAATCATTAGGTGGAGTTGAAAGTTTGATAGAACATCCTGCAATTATGACTCATGCGGCAGTACCTAAAAATGTAAGAAAAGATCTAGGAATTGAAGATGGTCTAATTAGGTTATCAGTTGGAGTAGAGCATATTGATGATTTAATAAATGATTTAGAGAGAGCTATATTAGCAGTTAAGGACATGTGATATATGAAATACTTATATATCATTCGTCATGCAAAAGCAGAGTCATCATCTCATGAAGTTGAAGACCATGATAGAAAGTTAATAAATAAAGGTATAAAAAGAGCTAATAATTTGAATAAATGGTTAAAAAGTAAAAACCAAAATTTAGAGGCTTTATTTTGTTCTTCTTCACTCAGAACTCTTCAAACTATGGATATAATATCACATGATTTAAATTATTCTGTAAATAAAATAGTTGATAAAAAACTTTATGGAGCATCTGATGAAATGCTTCTTAATTATATATCATTTTTAGATGATAAATTAAACAATGTAGGTATAATTGGTCATCAACCAGGTTTACAGGAATTAGCCTTCACATTGGTTAGTAGTTACGCTGAAGGTTACGATAAAGTTTTAAATGGTAATTTTTCTACATCTAATGCAATTCTTATTTTACTAAATATTAAAAGATGGGATCAAATTTCTTCTAGAGTAGGAATTTTAGCTGATTATTTTGATTCAAAAAATTATTAAATTTAATTTTTAATTATTATTCTTTAATATATATTTTGCTATTTCTTCTAAGTCATTAAGACTCAAATATTTGGTACCATTTTCAATTATCATAGACATATCCTCTTCAGCAAAATCTCCATTTGGCTTAATTCCTGTTTGAAGAAAAAATATTAAATCAGAACTTGACCATAAACCTATACCATTATTTATATCATTAGAAATATTTGGAATGGCGTCATTTAATATTTTTGAGCTTTCCTTTTGTCCGGAAAGATTATTATAGTCTTTTATTATTGATAGAAAGGTTCTTGGAGAATGGCATGCTCCGCAATGCGCAACCGAATTTACTAAATACTCTCCTCTTTTATATTGTTTATTGTTATCTACATATTTTTTATTACTAACTATTTTTTCTGTAAATTTCCAAAACCATAATAATTCTCTTATATTATAAGGAAACTTTAAATTATGATTAGTTACTTTATTACTAATAGCTGGCAAACTATATATATATTCATATATATCTAAAATATCATTTTCACTCATATTGACATACCAATTGTATGGAAATGCAGGATAATATGGTTTATTATTAGGACTTATTCCTTTTTTTACAGCTTTTATAAAATCTTCCTTATTCCAAGCTCCTATTCCATTTAAACTATCTTTACT
>NHFK01000028.1 GCA_002171375.1 Alphaproteobacteria bacterium TMED109 | reverse complement strand
ATTTATTCCCTTTTTAAGAGCGTCTAATGACATTCCCTCTACATTGGTAAGATTTTTAATTGTTAATTCTCTATGTTCAGCTTTACATGGTGCAATTGTAAATCCACAATTACCAATTATAATTGTAGTAACTCCTAGTTTTGGAGATGGGTTGGCCCATGGGTCCCAAGTTAATTGTGCATCATAATGTGTATGACTATCTATAAAGCCTGGAACTAAGCTTAAGCCTTTTGCATCAACAATAGTTTTTGCATCACCTAAATCTTTTCCTCTATTTACTATAATGCCATCATCTACAGCTATATCTCCTGTAAAAGATGGCATACCTGTTCCATCTATAATATTTGCATTTTTTATTATTAGATCAAACATATTATTTTAGTAAATCTTTCACTGCCTCAATTGCCGCGATTGCACATTCTTCATCTTGATCACCTGTAGCGCCACTTATTCCTATAGCTCCAATAAGATGTCCACTTTCAGTTCTAATTGGCATACCACCTGGAAAAGGCACTAAAAAATCTACAGTAGAAATTCCAGGAAGTCTTCCAGGGTCACCATCTTTACCATAAGCCAATTCTCCAATTACTCTAGTTGGATATGGAATCATAATAGCAGACTTAGCTTTATTTAAAGCGATATCTATACTTCCTAAAAACGCTCCATCTTGTCTTCTAAATAAAATTAAATCAGAACCAGAATCTACTATTGCTATATTTAATGGTCTCCAATCTGTAGTAGCTTTTTTTGCTTCACAAGCATCTGCCATTTTCTTAGCTAAATCTAAATCCATTAATGGTTTTACTTCTAGTGCAAAAGCAACTTTACTTATTAATAGAATTCCTAGTACTATTGTTAATAGCTGACTAAATAATCTCATATTATTCTCCTTTTACTTTTATATTTTATACTTAATAGATATCCATTATATATGTAAAAATTAAATAATACATAATTCTTTTAAAGTTTTTATAAGTTCCCCATCTAACCTTTTTTCATCCAAAGACAAATCTTTAGGAGCTTTTTCCATATTAAGATATCTCCAACCTTGAAAAGGTCTATACCTAATAACTTGAGTTTCAATTAGCTTTTTATCTAAAATTATATGGCAATATTGGATACCATTATCATGTTCTACTTTTTTTATATCTCTAATTTTTTGTCTAACAGAAATAAAACCATTTATGACCCAATACATTGAGCCATTATTTTTTACTTCTAAATATTTTTTAGGAAATAATCGTGTAATATGTGTGTTATTTCCATACTTTTGACGCTTGAGTTCTTGTCTATCTTTTAAATCTTCTACACTATTTATGCCTACTGCTAACTTAATTATATTCATTTAAAAATTTAATTAATTCTTTTTTTCTTAGAGGCTAAAGCATTATAAACTCTAGATGAGGGTATTCTACCTAACTTTTCAAAAACAAATTTTGACGCACTACATATTTCTTCAATGTCAACGCCAGTTTCTATGCCCATTCCATTTAACATGAATAAAACATCTTCAGTGGCGACATTACCTTTTGCACCAGGTGCATATGGACATCCGCCCAAACCTCCTACTGACGTATCTATAACTTTAACTCCTATTTCTATACTAGCCAAAATATTTGCTAAAGCTTGCCCATAGGTATCATGAAAATGTACTGCAAGCTTTTCAACACCTACAGCTTCTTTGCAGGCTTTTATCATATCTTTAGTTTTAAGTGGTGTTCCACTGCCTATAGTGTCGCCCAAAGATATTTCATAGCATCCTATTTTAATTAATTCCTCTGATAACTTTGCAACTTTTATTGAGGCTATTTCATTTTCATATGGGCAGAACATAACAGTAGAAATATATCCTCTTACCTTTAAACCTTTATTTATAGCTTCTTCTGCTACTTCTTTAGCTCTTGCTAATGCTTCCTTAACAGAACAATTCGTGTTTTTTTTTGAAAACGTTTCACTTGGAGTAGCAAAAACGCACGCAGTATCACTATTATATTTTACGGCATCTTCTAAACCTTTTAAATTAGGCGTTAATACAGGATATTTAATATTATTTTTCTTATTAATTCTTGACAGAACAGTATTAGAATCTGCCATAGCAGGAACCCATTTAGGTGAAACAAAAGCTCCACTCTCTATAAACAATAAACCTGTCTCAGAAAGAATATTTATGAATTTAATTTTATCATTAGTATCTAATGGCATTTTTTCGTTTTGTAGACCATCTCTTGGACCCACTTCATATATAGTTATATCTATCATTTACTTCACTTCCATCTGGGCCACAGTAAATCCTTCATTTACTTGCTCCCCTTCAATTGCCTCTACTTTAATTACTTTACCTGAATATGGAGCTATAATAGAATGCTCCATTTTCATTGCTTCAATAATAACTAAAACATCACCTTTTTGTACAATTTGGTTTTTTTTAACAAAAACTTTAGCTATTTTTCCAGGAACTGGTGCGTCCATTGAACCAACAGAAGACTCTGAAGATAGGTCCATATAATACTTATTTATAATTTCAGAAGTAAGAGAATAACCTTTTACATTTATATATATTTTTTTATTATTTAATACTAAGAAATAAAAATCAATTTTGTTATTTTTATAAATTATACTTAAATCATCACTCATTGTATCACATAAATATGTGAAAATATTTCCCTTTTTATTATTGCCTTCAGAAATTATTACTTTGTTATAATCTATATTTTTTACCGTATAATTTAATATTTTTTTGTCATACCTAGTAGATATTTCTTCTGAATCGTTTTCTACATGTCGCCAATTTCTATCATTACTCCAAGGATCNANATGAGNATNATTTTTATCTNATTNTCTANTTTTTAAATACGCTGCAATAGATAATTGAATTAATAAATCNATATTTTCTNTATTTGGAACTANTTTANGCCANTATTTATTNATAAAACCTGTACTAATTTTTTTATCTTTAAAGGCTGNAACNTTCAAAATTTTATATAAGAAATTTANATTNTTTTTTATTCCTANTAAATGNGTATTTGAAATAGCATCTGANAGCTTANTTATGGCGTCGTCTCTATCTTTTCCNTAAGAAATAATTTTTGNAATCATAGGATCATAATATGGAGANACTTCATCTCCNGANACATAACCCGTATCCANNCTTAAATATNNNTTANTNGGAAATATTAATTNAGAAATTNTTCCAGGTGANGGTTTAAAATCNTCCTCNGGTACTTCTGCATATACTCTGGCTTCNATTGAATGGCCTNNAATTTTNAGTTTATTATCATCTANGNTAATTTTTTCATTATTTGCTACTCTTATTTGTAATTCAACTAAATCAAGGCCTAATATCAATTCAGTCACTGGATGTTCTACTTGAAGCCGCGTATTCATTTCCATAAAATAGAAACTATCTTTTTCAAATAGAAACTCTATAGTGCCTGCTCCAGAGTATGCAATATTTTTTGCAACACTTTTTGCCTGCAATGCCATTTCTTTTCTAACTTCAGGCTTAATATTTGGCGCAGGAGCTTCTTCTATAACCTTTTGATGACGCCTTTGTATACTGCAATCTCTATCTGATAAAGTATAGATATTATTATGGTTATCTGCCAAAATTTGCACTTCAATATGTCTTGGATTTTCTAAATATTTTTCTATTAAAATAGAATCATTACCAAATGAACTTAAAGCCTCCCTTTTTGCACCAGCTAATTTAGATTTTATTTCTTCACGTGTGCCAATTACATGCATGCCTTTCCCTCCACCGCCAGCAGAGGCTTTAATAATAAGAGGAAAACCAATATTCTCGCATTTTTTTACAATCTGTTCATAAGAGAGAGAGTCAGCAGAAAATCCTGGTAAAACTGGAACGCCAGCTTTCTCCATCATACTACGTGCATCATTTTTAAGTGACATACTTTTCATGGAAAAAACAGAAGGACCTATAAACTTTATTTTTTTCTTTTGTAATTCCATAGCAAAATTTGGATTTTCAGATAAAAAACCATAACCAGGATGAACTGCATCTACCTTATTTTCTATAGCAACTTTAACTATTTTCTTATAATTTAGATAACTTTTATCTGCAGGAGACTCTCCAATAAATACAGCTTCATCTGCTTCTCTAACATGTAAAGAATATTCATCTGCTTCTGAATAAATAACTAATGTTTTAATACCCATAAATTTGCATGTACGAATTATTCTACACGCAATCTCTCCCCTATTTGCTATTAATATTTTTCTAATCATTTTTTTGCCAGCCTGGTTTTATTTTATTAAGGAAGGCATTTGTACCTTCTTTACCTTCATCAGTAGCCCGAGCATCAGCAATTCTTTTTGCAGTTTCTGTCATTACTGTCTCATCAATTTTTTTATCCTCTACATAAAAGACTAAATCTTTTGATGCTTTTATAGCTTCAGGACCTCCTTTTAGGATATTTTCAATATTTTTTTCTATTAAATTATCAAAATTATTATTTAGGGTATGGTGAGTTAATAAACCTAAATGATGAGCCTCTTCAGAAAAAATGAGATTTGAAGTCATAAATAAGTATCGTGCATTCCTTGATCCAACTGCTCTAACTACATAAGGACTTATAGTTGCAGGAATTAATCCTAACCTTACTTCAGAAAGAGAAAATTTTGCATATTCATTACCTATAGCAATATCACAAGCGGATACTAATCCTACCCCTCCTCCAAAAGCTGCACCGTTAACAGCAGCTATAGTAGGAAAAGGTAATCTATCTAACTTTTTTAGCATAACCGCTAACTTCATTGCATCTTTATGGTTTTCTTCATAGCTTAAATTGGCCATTCTTTTCATCCAATCCAAATCTCCTCCAGCTGAAAATGCTTTTCCTTCTCCAGTTAAAACAAGTACTCTTATTTTTTGATTATTGGATATATCCGACAAGACATTATCTAATTCTTCAATTAAATTTTCGTCAAAAGCATTCATAACGTTAGGTCTATTAAGAGTTAAATAATAAACACCTCTATCATCTAATTTACTAATTAAGTTTTTCATTTATTACATCCTAAATAGACCAAATTTTGTCTCTTCTATAGGTTTATTATATGCAGCCGATATTGATAAACCTAAAACAAAGCGAGTATCAGCAGGATCAATAATTCCATCATCCCATATTCTCGAAGAAGCAAAATATGGACTACCTTCAGTTTCATATTGATCTAAAATTTTAGTTTTAAATATATTTTCTTCCTTTTTAGACCATTTTATTTTTCTTCTAGCGTTAACATCTTTTTTAACGGTTGCTAAAACATTTGCAGCCTGTTCTCCCCCCATAACAGATATTCTAGAGTTAGGCCAAGCCCACATAAATCTAGGACTAAATGCTCTTCCACACATACCATAATTTCCAGCACCAAATGAACCTCCAATTATAACTGTAAATTTTGGAACATTAACGGTTGATACTGCTGTAACTAACTTAGCCCCATCTTTCGCAATACCACCTTCTTCATATTTTTTTCCTACCATAAAGCCAGAAATATTTTGCAGNAAAATAAGNGGTATTTTTCGTTGTCCGCACAATTCAATAAAATGTGCTCCTTTCTGAGAACTCTCAGAGAATAAAATTCCATTATTTGCAACTATACCAACCTTAAAACCCATAATTTTAGCGAAACCTGTCACNAAAGTAGGTCCATATAATTTTTTAAATTCTAAAAACTTACTTCCATCAACTATTCTTGCTATAATCTCTCTAACGTCATANGGAATTGATAAAGATTTTGGAATTACACCATATATGCTTTTTAAATCATATTTTGGTTCTTCTGGTTGATCTAAGCTAGTAACTTTATTATTTTTCTCTTTGAATGTAGACACGATATCTCTTGCTATTTTTAATGCATGTTTATCATTTTCTGCTAAGTGATCAGTAACACCACTTTTTTTACTATGTAATTCTCCTCCCCCTAAATCTTCCGCAGTTACCACTTCCCCTGTAGCTGCTTTAACAAGAGGAGGCCCACCTAAAAATATTGTTCCTTGATTTTTAACAATTATAGCCTCATCACTCATGGCTGGAACATATGCTCCGCCAGCTGTACATGAACCCATTACTATAGCTATTTGAGGGATACCCAGCGCAGACATATTTGACTGATTATAAAAAGTTCTACCAAACCCTTCTTTGTCCGCAAACATCTCACTTTGATTAGGTAAATTTGCACCTCCAGAGTCNACTAAATAAATACACGGTAAATGGTTTTCTAAAGCAATATCCTGAGCTCTTAGTTGTTTCTTAACAGTGATAGGATAATAAGTACCTCCTTTAACTGTAGCATCATTAACAATTAAGACACACTCTCGACCGGATACTCTTCCTATACCNGTTATAAGGCCAGATCCCGGAGCTTCATCATTATAATGACCATATGCAGCTAAGGATGAAAATTCTAAAAATGGAGAACCTGGGTCGATTAAATAATTTATTCTTTCTCTTGGCAAAAGTTTACCTCTTGAGATATGTCTTTCTATAGCTTCTTTTCCACCGCCCATTTGCGAAAAAGCTATTTTCTTTTTAAGGTCCTCAACAAGAGATTCCATAACTTTAGAATTTTCTAAAAATTCTTTAGACCCAGTATTTATATTACTTTTAAGAGNATCCATTTAAAAANTCCTAAAATTTAGCAACGTTCTAATGCAATAGCCGTAGCTTCTCCACCACCAATGCATAAAGAAGCTATTCCTTTATCAACTTTATATTTATGCATTGCAGAAATTAAAGTAGCCATAATTCTTGCACCTGAAGTTCCTACAGGATGACCTAACGCGCATGCTCCACCATGAATATTTACAATATCTGGTGAAATACTTAAATCTTTCATTGCAGCCATAGGTACAACAGCAAAAGCTTCATTTATTTCAAATANCCCAACATCTTTTATATCCCACTCTGCTTTATCTAAAACTTTCTTAATTGCCCCAATTGGAGCAGTAGTAAACCAAGCTGGATCATGACTATTTGTAGCGTGAGCAATAATTTTAGCTAAAGGTTTAGAATCCTTTTTTTCTGCTTCTTGCATAGTCATCATAACTAAAGCAGCAGCCCCATCAGATATAGATGACGAATTTGCTGCAGTAACTGTGCCATCTTTACTGAATGCAGGTTTTAAATTAGGAATTTTATTAATGTCTGCATTNAAAGGCTGNTCATCTGAAGTAACTTCTATCGAACCCTTTCTTGTTTTAATAGTTACAGGAACCATTTCATCTTCNAAAGATCCATCCTCGTTAGCTTTTTTCGCCCTTTTTAATGATCTAATAGCAAAATTATCTTGTTCTTCTCTAGTAAATTGATACGCCTCCGCGGTAGCTTCTGCATACGAACCCATTAATCTTCCCGGTTCATAGGCATCTTCTAANCCATCAATAAACATATGNTCTTGAACTTGTCCATGTCCCATTCTTAAACCATCTCTTACTTTAGGAAGAATATAAGGAGCGTTAGACATACTTTCTATTCCTCCTGCTAAAGATATTAAACTAGAGCCTGCTAATAATTGATCGTTAGCTATCATAGCTGCTCGCATTCCTGAACCACACATCTTATTAATTGTTGTTGCTCCCGAAGTATTTGGAATACCAGCATTAATTGCAGCTTGTCTTGCAGGAGCTTGGCCCATTCCAGCTGGTAGTACGCATCCCATAACAACGTCATCAATATCTTCAGGTTTAATATTAGCTTTTTTTATTGCTCCCTTAATAGCTATACTTCCTAAATCAGGGGCCTTTTCAGTAGACAAACATCCCTGAAAACTTCCCATAGGAGTTCTGGCCATTCCTGTTATAACTATATGCTCTTTATTCATTATTTTACTCCTTAATTATCTACATTGATTTATACAGACAATCATCTGCGATTGACACATTTGTTCTGATTGAGGATTATCTATTTCTATTTTAAGACATGCATCTCTTCTTTTAAGACATATTTTTGCACATATCTTTTTTTGTGTTGCTTTTTCTTCTGGGTCATATGGAAAATCTGGCATATTTTCTTGAGAATAAACAACAGAGTTAGTAGCAATAAAAAATAATAAGCTAAAAANTAATATAATTTTTTTTAAGTATAATTTTATATATCTATAAAAAATTAATTGATGATTAAATAGATTCATTAAATATTTCTCTCCCTATTAACATTCTTCTTATTTCACTNGTACCAGCTCCTATTTCATATAATTTAGAGTCTCTTAAAAGCCTTCCTACTGGATAATCATTTGTATAGCCATTACCCCCTAATATTTGAATTGCTTGAAGAGTAATTTCAGTACTTTTCTCTGCGGAATATAAAATAGCTCCAGCAGAATCTTTTCTCGTAGTTTCATTCCTATCACAAGCTTGTGCTACATTATAAACATAAGACTTGGAAGCATTCATAGATGTGTATATGTCTGCCAATTTTCCCTGTATTAATTGAAAATTTCCAATTGGTTGATCAAACTGTTTTCTTTCATGAACATAAGGAACAATTATATCCCAACAATTTTGCATAACCCCGAGAGGACCTCCAGCTAAAACTACTCTCTCATAATCTAATCCGCTCATTAATACTNTCGCTCCGGAATTAACTTTACCAAGTACATTTTCTTCAGGAACTTCACAATTATCAAAAATAAGTTCACAAGTATTAGATCCACGCATACCTAATTTATCTAACTTTTTTCCAGTAGAAAATCCTTTCATGCCTTTTTCAATCATAAAAGCAGTAATACCTTTTGAACCAGCATTACTATCAGTTTTTGCATAAACAACTAAATAATCTGCATCAGGCCCATTTGTTATCCACATTTTTGAACCATTTAAAACGTAATGATCACTTTTTTTAATTGCTGATGTTTTCATNCCTACAACATCTGAACCCGCAGTTGTTTCACTCATGGCCAAAGCTCCAACTTTTTTTCCAGAGATNAACCCAGGTAAATATTTTTCTCGTTGGAGATCATTTCCATTTAATCTAATTTGGTTTATACATAAATTTGAATGTGCTCCATATGAAAGTCCTACTGAGGCTGATGCTCTGCTAATTTCTTCTACACATACAGTATGCTCTAAATAGCCTAAACCGCTTCCTCCCCATTTTTCTTCTACAGTCACNCCTAAAATACCTAAATTACCCATTTTTTCCCACAAGTCCGAGGGAAAATCATTATTCTTATCTATTTCAGACGCTCTTGGAGCTATTTCATTTTGCGCAAAACTAGAAACAGTTTCTCTAATCATATCTGCTGTTTCGCCTAAATAAAAATTAAAATCTTCTGGCCTATTTACTATCATTTCACCTCACATTAGTTAAATCAGTAACATTTGTGCTAATCCTAAAAACACAAAGAAACCTACTACATCTGTAACAGTAGTCAACAAAATTGAGGCTCCTAATGCTGGATCAATTTTCCATCTTTGTAATAATAGAGGAATAGCTGCACCAAAAAAACCTGCAACGAATAGATTAAATAGCATTGCTAATGCAATAACTATGCCTAAACCATGTTCTCCAAACCAAAGTGCTGCCACTAAACCTACAATTACTGCAAAAATTAAACCATTGATAATTCCAACTAATATTTCTTTTCCAAATACGCGTAATGCATTGGATTGATTTAATTCTCTTGTAGCAAGAGCTCTAACTGCTACCGTTAAGGTTTGTGTTCCTGCATTTCCTCCCATTGATGCCACAATGGGCATTAAAACGGCTAATGCAACAATTTGTTTAATAGTTCCTTCAAATAAACCTATAGCAATAGAAGCTAAAATTGCTGTTAGTAAATTTATAAATAACCAGGAAAAACGGCTTCTAGCTGTTTGCCATGCGGCTAAATATAAATCAGTATCTCCAGATATTCCTGCTAATTTTAGCATATCTTCCTCAGCTTCTTCCTGAATAACTTCTACAACATCATCTACAGTAACCATTCCAATTAGCCTATTTTGAGAATTAACCACAGGGGCAGAAGTAAGGTCATATTGTTCAAATAAAAATGCCATATCCTCCTGATCCATTGTAACCGAAACAATAACAGGTTCTTTGATCATAATATCAGATAAAATAACTTTTCTTTCACTTCTCATTAACTTATGAAGAGGTACCGTTCCTACAGGCATATGTTTGGGGTCAACAATAAATATAGAATAAAATTGATCAGGTACTTTTGAAGAACCTCGGAGGAAATCGATAACTTGACCAACATTCCAATAACGTGGAACGGCTACATAGTCTCTTTGCATCAATCGACCAGCTGACATTTCAGGAAATTGCAACGATTGAATAATTAAGTTTCGTGGGGCCTTGGGTATCTGCTCTAACAAGGCATCACGTTTTTCAATATCTAAGTTTTCAAGTATATATGACGCATCATCAGTTTCTAGTTTCCCTATTAACTCTCCTAATATACTTGGCTTATAATTATCTATTATATCCTTTAAAACTTGTTCATCTAAAGAAGCTAAAGCTTCAGCAGGTAATTTATCTTGTAAAAAAGAAAATAATGTTTTTCTTTCTTCTTTAGATAATATTTCAAAAATATCAGCTATATCAGCCTGATGTAAAATTAATATTTTATCTTCTAGATATTGTTTATCGTTTGCTCTAATTGCATTACGTATTTCATCGATAAATATTGATGAAATCCCAAAACCTAAAGAAGTTTCATTATTATTAATATTTTCTACAATATTTTTAGATTTTTTTTCCACTGCTTCATAATTCCAATGTACTTGAATTTTTAATATTATAATTTATTCTAACTCTATAAATTAAATATTACTAGGGNATTGAATGAGCAAAATAAATATTAAGTCCAAAAAAAATTTAGTATTGAATTGGAGAGATGAAGAAAAAACTGTGCCTTATAATTCTGCGATTGAAATTATGGAACAAACAGTAAAAAATATTCATAATAAAAATTCCTCTGAACTGATATGGCTATTAGAGCACCCTTCTATATACACCTGCGGAACTAGTTATAANAAAAGTGATATTTTAAATATTACTGAAATTCCAATAGTTGAAACTGGAAGAGGTGGTCAAATTACATATCATGGTCCTGGGCAAAGAATAATTTACGTAATGCTAAATTTAAATGAAAGACATAAAGATATTAAAAGATATGTCAAATGTCTAGAAAACTGGATGATAGACTCATTAAAAATGATTGGATTAGACTCATACACTTGTAAAGAAAGAATAGGCATATGGGTAAATACTCCAAAAGGAGAGGCAAAAATAGGAGCAATTGGAATTAGAATTAGTCGCTGGGTTACATATCATGGAATATCAATCAATATTAATCCCAATTTAAAGTATTACAAAAATATTATTGCTTGTGGATTAGAAGAATTTCCTATTACTTCTCTAGAAGAATTAGGCATAAATATCAATATGAACGAATTTGATAAAATAATAAAAAAAACAGCCAAAAATTATTTTTAATTTAAGAGAATACTATTAATTCTTGATCTACCGATACAGTATCACCTTNCTTTATATGAATTTTCTTTATTACTGCATCTTTATCTGCTTTTAGTATATTTTCCATTTTCATAGCATCTAAAATAATTAAATCGTCACCAGAATTTATTTTTTGATTTTCCTGAACACACACTTTAACTACTTGTCCAGGCATAGGTGATAAAAGTAATTTAGATAAATTATTTTTTGCCTTCTTAGGTATTAATTTTGATAATTTATATATGTCATT
Organism: Alphaproteobacteria bacterium TMED109; assembly: GCA_002171375.1. Lineage (GTDB taxonomy): Bacteria > Pseudomonadota > Alphaproteobacteria > TMED109 > TMED109 > TMED109. Next base: position 18,057 of record NHFK01000028.1, on the reverse strand, counting down.
TTCTCTAACTGTTGCATATATATCAAATCCAGCATGTTTTATTCTGTATTTAGAAGTATCATTAGTTACTTGTAAAATTGAAGTATGCTTATCCATACTTATACTTAAAAGAGGATACCCGATATCCCACTTAATACTAAAGTCATAACTTTGTTCTTTAAATATTATAGAAAAATCATAGATATTTTTAGTTTGGTTATAAACCATTTTATAACTTATAGTAAAGTCCAGTTTACTTATTATAACCACACAAGTTTCTGCTGTTAAATTTTGATTTCTATACTTTTTAATTGCTTCCATAGCTAATGCAACTAAAGAAATTAGAAATAATTTTGATTTAGATTTTAATAAACCAGAATAGCCCTTAGGGTATTCTTCTTCTAAAAAAGCAGTAGTAATATTACCAGAAAGAAACTTTTTATTATTTAATACGCTATTTACAAAAGCAATATTAGTTTCAAGACCACTTATAAAGAAAGTGTCTAAAGCTGATGATAATTTTAAGCAAGCATCATCTCTATCCTTACCATAAGATATTAATTTAGCAATCATTGGGTCATAATACATTGAAATCTCGCCACCTTCTTGAACACCAGAGTCAAGTCTAATAGAAGAACTATTCTCACTTGGTGATTTAAAAGTTTTTAACCTTCCAATTGATGGTGCAAAGTTGCGAATTGGATCTTCTGCATATATTCTAGCCTCAACGGACCAACCGTTCATTTTTATATCTGATTGAGTCAAACCTAATGGTTTTTTAGCACTAATGTTTATCATTTTTTCAACTAAATCTATTCCTGTGACTAATTCAGTAACAGGATGTTCAACCTGCAAACGAGTATTCATCTCTAAAAAATAAAATGATTTATCATTTGATGCTACAAATTCTACAGTTCCAGCACTTGAGTAATTTACTGCTCTTGCCAGAAGAAGTGCTTGTTCTCCCATTTCTTTTCTCATTGTATCGTCAACTAATGAACTAGGTGATTCTTCTATCACTTTTTGATGTCTTCTTTGAACTGAACATTCTCTTTCCCCTAAGTAAACCATATTACCAAATTCATCCGCTAAAATTTGTATTTCAATATGACGAGGACCAACGATAAATTTTTCTATAAATACTCTATCATCTCCAAAAGACTTTTTAGCTTCATTTTTAGCACTCTGAAAACCTGACTTGAGTTCTTCTTTATTATTTGCTATTCGCATTCCTTTTCCTCCTCCACCTGCGGAGGCTTTAATCATTACAGGATAACCAATTTCTTTAGCTGCTTTTATAGCGANATCAANATTCTTTATCGCTCCATCTACACCAGGTATTATATTCACACCAGCTTTCTTAGCTATTCTTTTGGAAATAATTTTATCTCCCATAGATTGAATAGCCTCCATGGAGGGTCCTATAAAAGTAATCTTATCTTTCTTTAGCGCTTTTGAAAATTCAGCATTTTCTGATAGAAACCCATATCCTGGGTGAACAGCATCCGCTTTATTNTCTTTAGCAGCTTTAATAATATTGTTTATATTAAGATAACTATTAGAAGAGTCCGCTGGACCAACATTCACTTTTTCATCCATATAATCCAAATGAAGAGAATTACTGTCTGCATCAGAATAAATTCCTATAGTCTTTATTCCCATCTTCTTGCAAGTCCTAGCAATTCTACAAGCAATTTCGCCTCGATTAGCAATAAGTATTTTTTTAAACATATTTGATCTCTTTAATTTATAACGGAATATTTCCATGCTTTTTTTTGGGATTAGTTAGCTTTTTAGATTTTAATAGTTCTAAAGCTAAAGATATTTTTTCTCTAGTGTTATGAGGAGTAATTATATCATCCAAATACCCTCTTGATGCCGCCACAAAAGGATTAGCAAACTTATCTTGGTATTCTTGTGTTTGTTTTTCTATTTCTTTATCAGTTGAACCTCTGAAAATAATCTCTACAGCTCCTTTTGCACCCATAACTGCTATTTCAGCTGAAGGCCAAGCATAATTAATATCTCCTCTTAAATGCTTTGATGCCATTACATCATAAGCTCCTCCATAAGCTTTACGTGTTATCAAAGTAATCTTTGGAACAGTTGCTTCTGCATAAGCATATAAAAGCTTAGCCCCATGTTTTATAATGCCATTATATTCTTGAGCAGTACCCGGTAAAAACCCTGGAACATCTACGCAGGTGATTATAGGTATATTAAAACAATCACAAAAACGCACAAATCTTGCTGCTTTTCTTGAAGAATCAATATCTAAACATCCTGCTAAAACCATAGGCTGATTAGCAACTATACCAACACTATAACCAGCTACTGTAGCAAAACCAATTATAATATTTTGTGCATAATCTGGTTGTAATTCAAAGAAGTCATCCTCATCTACAATAGTAGTTATTAACTCTTTCATATTATAAGGATTGTTAGCATTTTCAGGTATCAGAGTATCGAGATTAACTGATTTTCTATTTATTGGATCCTTCGTAATTCTAAATGGAGGTTTTTCTTTGTTTGAAAGAGGTAAAAAATCCAAAAGCCTTCTTGTCTGCTCTAGTACTGTAATATCATCGTCAAAAGCCAAATCAGCAACTCCAGATTTTTTTGTATGCGTAGTTGCTCCTCCAAGTTCTTCAGCAGTAACTGTTTCATGAGTAACAGTTTTTACAACATCTGGTCCTGTAACAAACATATAAGATGAATCACGTACCATTAATATAAAATCTGTAATTGCAGGAGAATAAACGGCCCCGCCAGCAGAAGGTCCCATTATAACTGATATTTGAGGAATAAATCCTGATGCCAACACATTTCTTTGAAAGACTTCAGCATATCCACCAAGTGATGCTACACCTTCTTGTATGCGAGCACCACCAGAATCATTTAGTCCTACTACTGGTATTCCTAATTTCATTGCTTGATCAAGTATTTTACATATTTTTTCTGCATGTGCCTCACTTAATGATCCACCATAAGCCGTAAAGTCTTGGCTATAAATTAATACTGGTCTACCATTAATTTTACAATTACCTGTGACAACGCCATCACCTGGTATTTTATTTTTTTCCATACCAAAATCAGTAGATCGATGTTCTACAAACATATCATATTCTACAAAAGAATCTTTATCAGCTAAAACTTCAATTCTCTCACGTGCTGTTAATTTTCCTTTCGCATGCTGAGCTTCTTGTCGTTTAAGTCCACCTGATATTCTTGCTCTTTCTTTTTTTTGTTTTAATTCTTTTACGATATCCCTCAAGATAAAATCCTCAATTAAAATTATTATTAAACAGAATCATAATATTTTTTTATATTTCTTATATCAACTTTTATGGTATTTAGTCTATTAAAAGCCTCTTCATCTTTTCCCCATTTTGAAATTTGGTATAATTCCTCTAAGTTGCTATTTTCAAATGCCTTTTTAGCACTGATCTTATTATTTACAAGAGCTAAAGGAATGATAATTGATTTGGTTATTTGAGATAATGTATAAAAAGCAGACAATCTGAAAATATTTTCTTCTTTTAGTATATTCTTTAATTTAGATAAACTTTCTGTCTTTTGATTTATAGCAAAAAGATTTGAAGTATATGTCAAATCAATATCATAAGATGATTTCATATAATGAATAAGAGGTAACCATTCTTTATTTTGAATATTTACTAACTCTTCTGGTGAACTAGAAAAATAACATAAAACATCATTATTTAAATTATTAGTTATCTCATCAATATAGTAAGAATTTTGAGGTTTTATTTTATCAATCGCAGTATTAGTAATCTTAATAGCACTTACAATATTTACATCCTTAGATTTTATTTTAGATTTATAATCTTGTAATAAAATTTTAGCTAAGGAAAAATTTGGCAATTCTACTAAATTCTCTTTAGGGGTTTTTAATAATTTATTATTAACTTTAATACAAAATTTACCATTATTTTTTTTAATAATCTCAAAGTTTATTTTCCTTAATGAAGCCATTTTATATTTATCAACCAAATATATTTGTTGGTAACTTGAACAACTTAAATGCATTTATCATATGATTTGGAATAGGTGATTTAATCCTTATAGTTAATCCATCTTTATCTGGAACTGCTAATTCCCTAGCATGTAAAAACATATTTTCACCTAGACCTTCTATATTCTTATTATTAAAATTAACGAAATATTTTTTATCTCCTATTATTGAGCACCCTATATAATTACAATGTGCTCTTATTTGATGCTTTCTTCCTGTTTCTGGTTGGAATTCTACTAAAGATACTTTTACAGATTTATGAACCCCTTTCCAAAGGACGTTATAAGTAGTTTTACTTTCTTTTCCATTTAAATCAAAAGTTGTTTTTTCATAATTTTTAGTACTAATTTTTCCAAGTGGAGCATTAACTGAACCTTTTGTTTTTGGTAAGTGTCCATATAATAGCGCCCAGTAATTTTTTTTTATTTCTCTATTTCTAAACGCCTCAGTTAAACGTCTGGTTGCTTTTGGCCGCCTAGATAATAATAATATTCCACTTGTAGATTTATCTAATCTATGAAGTAATTGAGGCCTATAAGGAGCATCAAATCTAAAATAATCTAAAACTCCATCAATATGATTAACTACCCGTGAGCCACCTTGTACTGCAAAACCAGCAGGCTTATTTACTGCTATAAAATCATTATCTTTGTATAAAATACTATTATTTATAAAATTTCTAAAATCTGTATTTAACTCTTTAAAGGTAAAAAATTTAGAATTTTTGCTGTTTTGCATATCTGTGGGAATTGTAATTTCATCGCCAACTTCTATCCTATGAGAGCCTACAGATTTTTTTTCATTTATTCTAATTTTACCTGTACGTAATAATTTTTGTATTGCAATAAATGATAATTTTTCAGAATGAATTGCTACAAATTTATCTAGTCTCTGACCAGAGTCTTCTGAATCTACTAATAAGGGCTTAACATTTTTTCTCATAATTAAAAAAAGACTCTAGTGAAATAAATACCTGAAACTAAACCTAAAATTGACAAAATTACTGATATTAAAATAAATATGATTGCAGCACTATAATCGCCTTTTTCAATCATTAAAAAAGATTCGAGAGAAAAAGCTGAGAATGTAGTAAATGATCCTAATATACCTACTTGAATAAATAATTTAATATTGTCACTAAATAATGAAACTTTTGAGAGACTATCATATAATATACCAAGTATCATAGAGCCAAGAACATTACATATGAGCATGCCATAAGGAAAAGAACTTCCAGATATATTTTGGACAGCTGATGATAGTATATACCTTAAAACTGCCCCTATTGCACCACCACAAGCTATTGATAAAATTATTTGCATATTTTAGCCTTTTTATAATTACTTTTGTAACTTACCAAAATAAGTATTCAAACTATAATAACTAAAAATAAATTTTATTACTGACTTAAATTTTATTATTTTTCTTGCTGTTCAGCTTCTTCAGTTGATTCCTGAACAGGACCACTATCTTGGCCTTTTGCTTTAATATCTCTATCTACTAACTCTATATAAGCCATAGGAGCACTATCACCATATCTATTGCCATCTTTTATTATTCGAGTATAGCCACCATTTCTATTTTCATATCTTTTAGCCATTTCTCCGAATAATTTTTCTACATGAGCATCAGGTGCTAATCTAGATATAGCATTTCTTCTTGCATGCAAATTACCATTTTTGCCAAGTGTTATAAGTTTCTCAACAATTGGTCTAAGCTCTTTAGCTTTTGCTAAAGTAGTTCTTATTTGCTCATGTTTTATTAATGCAGCGGACATATTAGCAAACATAGCTTTTCTATGAGAGCTAGTTCTATTTAGCTTTCTGTGTCCTAATTTATGTCTCATAACTATATTCCTTATTAATTATTTTTAATTAAACTGGTCGTCAATTTGTTTAGCTAATTGTTCTAAATTTTCTGGAGGCCACTCTGGTATCATTTGCCCCAAGTTTAATCCCATATTAGTGAGTACTTCTTTTATTTCATTTAATGATTTTCTTCCAAAATTAGGAGTTCTTAGCATTTCTGATTCAGATTTTTGAACTAAGTCACCTATATAAACAATATTATCATTTTTTAAACAATTTGCCGATCTAACTGATAACTCTAGCTCTTCCACTTTTCTCAATAAATGAGGGTTAAGCAATGCTTCAGGTGTAGGCTCTTCTTCTACTACTTCGGGTTGTGGATCTTCAAAATTAACAAAATTTCCCATTTGCTCAATTAATATTCTTGCAGCTAAAGCAGTTGCGTCTTCAGGAGTAATTGTTCCATCTGTTTCTATATCTAACAACAACCTATCAAAATCAGTATCTTGTCCTACTCTAGAATTTTCAATTTTATAAGATACAGTTTTTATTGGACTATAAATTGCATCAATTGGAATTAATCCAATAGGAGCATCTTCAGGCTTATTATTTGCAGCTGGCGAGTAGCCTCTNCCNGTACTTACATAAAATTCAATATTTAACTCAGAACCTTTATCTAAATGACAAATTAGAAGGTCTGTATTTTTTACTTCAACATTAGCATTACTTTGAATCATTCCAGCTGTTACTTCACAGGGACCTTTCGCACTTAGAGAAACTTTACTAGTTCCGTCAATATGNGACTTTACAGAAATATTTTTTATATTTAAAATTAGATCTACTACATCTTCTCTTACGCCTTGAATAGAAGTGAATTCATGTAACACATTCTCAATTTTAATAGCTGTAATGGCAGCACCTTGTAAAGAAGATAATAAAACTCTTCTCAAAGAATTTCCTATAGTTAATCCATAACCNCTTTCAATTGGCTCAGCGACAACAGTTCCTTTTATATCTCCATCTTTTGCTGTTATTACTACATTTGATGGTGTGATCAAGTCATTCCAATTTTTTTCTAGCACTATAAATTCCTTAATTTATTTAAATATATATTAGTTAGTAATAATTAAACTCTTCTTCTTTTAGGCGGTCTACAACCATTATGAGGAATAGGAGTAACATCGTTTATTGTGGTTACCGTAAACCCAATAGTTTGAAGAGCTCTTAATGCTGACTCTCTTCCAGCTCCTGGACCACTAACCTTAACTTCTAATACTTTTAAGCCATGTTCTTGAGCTTTTTTTCCTGCATCTTCGGCTGCAAGCTGCGCAGCAAAAGGAGTAGACTTTCTAGAACCCTTAAAACCTTGCATTCCTGCAGAAGACCATGAAACAGTATTTCCCTGATGATCGGCTATAGTAATTATAGTATTATTGAAGGTAGAATTTACATGCGCTACCCCTGAAGTGATATTCTTTTTTTCTTTTTTCTTTTTAGTTTCTTTAACGGCCATAATGCCCCCTAATTATAAATTAAACTGTTTTTTTATTAGCAATTGCCATATTTTTACCTTTACGAGTTCTGGCATTAGTTTTAGTTCTCTGTCCTCTAACTGGAAGACCCTTTCTATGTCTTATTCCTCTATAACAACCTGAATCTCTAAGTCGTTTAATATTCATAGAAATTATACTTCTTAAATCACCCTCTACAGCTATTTTAGAGGTTAAGTCTCTTAAAGTATCTAATTCAACTTCAGTAAGATCATTAACTCTTCTAGATAATGGAATTCCTGCATCTNCCATTATTTTACTTGCTGTAGATCTTCCTATTCCATAGATATATGTAAGAGCTATTTCTACTCTTTTACCTGTTGGAACATTTACTCCAGATATTCTTGCCAAAAAAACCTCCAATTTTTAAATTTTTTAACAAAATAGTTAGAAGACCGAGATTATATTCACCTTTACACTCAAGTCAACGTTATCTATCTCATTTTTTTATTAAACTCATTAATTCATTTGTAACATTATCTATATCAGCTAAACCATCAATACTAAATAATACCTGTTTTTCTTTGTAGTAAGGTAGTAATGGTAAAGTATCTTTGTTATATGCTTCAAGTCTTTTAGTTACTGTTTCTCTATTATCATCTTTTCTTCTGATAAAATTACTACTTCCACATTGATCACATTTACCCTCTTTTAAGGGAAGCTTAGATTGATCATTATATCCTGCCCCGCAATCTGCGCATGAAAATCTTCCTTCTATTCTAGAAATTAAAACTTCATCATTTACTGAAAACTCTAATACTATATCAGTTTTAAGATCTTGTTTATCGAGCATATTATCTAATTCTTTAGCCTGAGATAACGTCCTTGGATACCCGTCTAAAATAAAACCATTAAAACAATCATGCTTTGCTATTCTATCTTTAATAATTCCTATTACAATCTCATCAGAAACTAATTTTCCTGCTTCCATAATAGAAGCCGCCTTTAGTCCTATTTCTGTTTTAGACTTAACAGCTTCTCGGAGCATATCTCCAGTCGAAAGGTGAGGAATGTTAATATCTTTAGATATAATGCCAGCTTGAGTGCCTTTTCCACATCCTGGAGGACCAAATAATATAACAATCATTATATTCGTCCTCTAAGTTTGGATTTTTTTATCAAGCCTTCATATTGTTGTGCTATCAAATGAGAGTGTATTTGAGCTACTGTATCCATAGTAACATTTACAACTATAAGTAAACTAGTTCCACCAAAATAAAATGGTACAGCATATTTAGCGATCAAAATTTCTGGTAATATACAAACTAAACTTAAATATAATGCTCCTACAACTGTTAGTCTTGTAAGAACATGGTCTATGTATATTGCTGTATTTTGACCAGGTCTAATACCTGGAATAAAACCACCATTTTTTTTGAGGTTATCCGCTGTATCTTCAGGACTAAAAACAATTGAAGTATAAAAGAAAGCAAAAAACATTATAGCGGCAACATATAAGGCCATATAGAGAGGTTGTCCCCTTCCTAACAAAGAAGTAACATCTAATAACCAACTAGGTCCAGAGCCTGCATTAAAACTCATAGCTGTAACTGGAAGTAATAATATAGAAGATGCAAAAATAGGAGGTATTACTCCGGCCGTATTAAGTTTTAAAGGTAAATGACTTGAATCACCTTGAAAAACTTTCATTCCCACCTGTCTTTTTGGATATTGAATTATTAATCTTCTTTGAGCCCTTTCAACGAAAACTATAAAACCAATAACAACAACTGACATTATTAATAAAAACATTATAAATAAACCAGATAAAGCACCAGTCTTTCCTAATTCTAAAGTTGAAACCAGAGAAACAGGTAAGTTTGCTACAATACCTGCCATAATTATAAGAGAGATACCATTACCGATTCCTCTAGCTGTAATTTGCTCCCCTAACCACATTAGAAAAACTGTACCACCCGTCAATGAAACAACTGTAGTAAATTTAAACATCAGTCCTTGGTTCATAACTGCAGGACCAGAAGAAGAAGTTAAATTTTCTAACCCACTTGCTATTCCTAAACCTTGAACAGCAGCTAATAGCACAGTCCCATAGCGAGTATATTGTATTATTTTTTTTCTACCTGACTCACCATCTTTTTTTAATGCAGCTAAATGAGGAGAAACTGTTGTCATTAATTGTATAATAATAGAGGCAGAAATATAAGGCATAATATTTAATGCAAATATGGTCATTCTACTTAAAGCACCACCCGAAAACATATCAAACATACCTAAAATGCCACCAGCATTTTGTTGAAATATATCATCTAAAGCCTGAGAATCAATACCAGGTAGGGGAATATAAGTTCCCAGCCTGTACACAATTAATGCAGCTAAAGTAAACCAAATCTTTTTTTTCAGTTCTTTTGCTTTAGATAAAGCCCCAAAATTAACAGAAGCAGCTAGCTGTTCAGCAGCAGAAGCCATTTTAAATCCTCTTTATAAATAATTATTAATTAGTATTAATGCTTTGCTTTAATACCGTTACTTTCTTCCTTTATAATCTCCAATAAAATAGAAATTTTACCATTAACTTTTTCTATTGCCTTCTTGGCAGAACTTGATGCAGCAGTTACCTCAATCTCTATTTTAGAATTAATTGATCCATTTCCTAATAACTTTATTCCATCTTTTATTCTGTTAATTACGCCATTATCTTTAAGGACTTTTGCATTTATTATCTTTTTATTGTCTATTTTACCTTCATCGATCGCTTTTTGAAGGTCATCTAGACCAATAATCGTGTATTGCTTTCTAAATATATTATTGAAACCATGTTTAGGTAATCTTCTATGCAGAGGCATTTGACCGCCTTCAAAGCCCTTAATAGCTACCCCAGATCTAGCCTTTTGCCCTTTATGTCCCTTGCCAGATGTTTTTCCTTTACCAGACCCAATACCTCTACCTACTCTTTTCTTATTATGCTTAGAATAAGGGTTATCACTAATTTCATTAAGCCTCATATTACTCTCCATTCAATCAAATATAACTAATTCTCATCTATTATTTTAACAAGATGTTTAACTTTAGAAACCATTCCTCTAATAGATGGAGTATCTTCTAAGACACTTGTACGATTCATCTTATTTAACCCTAATCCTATTAATGTTTCTCTTTGATCAGATTTTCTTCCAATAGGACTATGAATTTGCATAATTTTAATTTTATTATTTGCCATAGACTTATTTCTCCGCAACAACTTTATCTTGTTTCTTACCAACTACTGAACTCACTTTTAAACCTCTTCTACTAGCAACTCCTCGAGGAGATTGTAAGCTAGCTAATGCATCAAATGTAGCTCTAACCATATTATATGGATTAGCACTTCCCTGAGATTTAGTAACTACATCTTGAACTCCTAGGGTCTCAAATACTGCTCTCATAGGTCCACCAGCAATTATTCCCGTTCCTGCAGGGGCACTTCTAACTAAAACTTTCGAAGCTCCATGATATCCTATTACATCATGATGAACTGTTCTCCCCTCTCTAAGAGGAACTCTAATCATTTCTTTTTTTGCTTTATCAGTAGCTTTTTTTATGGCTTCAGGAACCTCTTTGGCCTTACCAGAAGCAAACCCAACTTGTCCCTTTGCATCTCCAGCAACTACTAATGCAGCAAAACCAAATCTACGTCCGCCCTTCACAACCTTAGATACCCTATTTATACCTACTAATTTATCAAGAAGATCATCACCCTCTTTTTCATTCTTCTTTCCTCTAGCCATCAAATACTCCTAATTTACTTAAAATTTTAAGCCATTGCCTCTTGCTGCTTCTGCTAAAGCTTTAACCCTTCCATGATATAAATATGCACCTCTATCAAAAACCACGTCTATAACACCTGAATCTGAAGCTATCTTTGCTATTATAGATCCTATTTCCTGGGCAGCAGTTATATTGCCTCCAAAAGATTGCTTTTTTTTGAACTCTTTATCCATAGTAGAAGCTGCACATAAAGTCTTACCATTTATATCGTCTATAATTTGAGCATAAATATGCTGGTTTGATCTATAAACACTTAATCTTGGTTTAGAACTATTATGCTTTTTTAAGCTATAACGATTTCTACTTTTTCTTTTATTGTCTCTTTGCTGTTTATTTAAAGCCATAATTCACCTATTTTTTCTTACCTTCTTTTTGTCTCACGTATTCATCACTATATCTAACCCCTTTACCTTTATAAGGTTCAGGTTTTCTCAAAGATCTAATCTCAGCAGCAAATTGTCCAACTTTTTGTTTATTAGCTCCTGATATAACTATTTCAGTAGGTTTTGAACATTTAACAGATATTTCTTTAGGGATTGCCACTTTTATATCGTGACTATAACCTAACTGAAGTTGTAAAATGTCACCTTCTGCTGCAGCTCTATAACCTACACCATTAACTTCTANTGTTTTTGAAAAACCGGATTCTACTCCAATAACCATATTATTTATTAAAGTTCTTACTAGACCCCACTGAGAAGATGATTCTTTATCTTTATTTACTGGCTTAACTGAAACTTTATTATCTTTAAATTCTACTGTAACAGAATCAGTAATCTCTTCAGTTAATTCTCCTAGCTTACCTTTAACAGATAATATTCTTCCATCAACNCTAAAATTAACTCCTTCAGGAACAATAACTTCATTTTTACCTATTCTAGACATTATCTACTATCCTTTAAAATACACTGCATAATATTTCACCACCAATATTAGCTATCCTAGCTTCATGATCTGACATTAAACCTCGTGATGTTGAAACTATTGAAATTCCTAANCCTCCATAATTTAGAGGCATATCTTTTTTTGATGAGTACAATCTTAGTCCTGGCCTTGAAGCTCTTTTAATTTCTTTGATAGCAGGTTTACCCTCAAAATATTTTAGCTCAATCAATAGTATAGGTTTTTTGTTTTCATCATCCTTAACTGTATAACCTCTTATAAAACCTTCTTTTTTTAGAACTTGTAAAACAGATTCTCTTAACTTAGATTTAGGGCATTCAACTATTGCTTTTTTAGCAGTAAGTCCATTCCTAATTCTAGTTAACATATCTCCTAATGGGTCTGTCATAGTCATATTAAATCTCCTACCAGCTAGCCTTAGTAATACCAGGAAGTTGCCCACTAGAAGCTAAATCTCTAAATGCAATCCTACTCATACCAAATTTACGATAATTTCCTCTAGGTCTTCCTGTCACTTCACACCTATTTCTAACTCTTATTTTAGAACCATTTTTAGGCAATGCAGCTAATTTTAAAACTGCTTTAAATCTATCCTCTTGAGAAGTATTTTTATTTTTTATTAATTCTTTAAGAGTATCACGCTTTTCTTTATGAAGAGCTGCCATATGTATTCTTTTTTTATTTTTATCTATTGCACTTTTTTTTGCCATTTTAACTCCTATTTCCTAAATGGTAAATCAAATTTTTTAAGTAAAGCAAGGCCTTGATCATTATTTTTAGCACTTGTACATATTATCACATCTAAACCTCTTACTGTATCAACATCNTCATAATTAATTTCNGGAAAAACAATCTGTTCTTTAAGACCCAAAGCAAAATTTCCTCTTCCATCAAAGCTTTTAGAACTTAAACCTCTAAAGTCCCTAACCCTTGGTAAAGAAATATTAATTAACCTATCTAAAAATTCATACATTTTTTCTTTTCTTAACGTAACTTTACAACCAATATTCATTCCATCTCGTAATTTAAATGTAGCCACTGATTTTTTAGCTTTGGTTACTAAAACTTTTTGGCCTGAAATTTGAGTTAAGTCTTTTACAGCTCCCTCAATTTTCTTTTTGTCAGAAGCAGCTTCTCCTACTCCCATATTTAAAACTATTTTTTCTAGTTTAGGAACCTCATTAACGTTCTTACAAGCTAACTCATTATATAACTCATTTTTTAATTTATTTTCATAAAGTTCTTTTAATCTTGCACTCATTTATAACTCCACTAATCTAATAAATCGCCAGAACGCTTTAGAAACCTTACTTTTCTTCCGTCCTTTAATAATTTATAGCCAATTTTTGATGCCTTTTTATCTTTTGGGTCTATATGGGAAACATTTGAAACGTGAACTGATAATTCTTTATCAAGAATTCCCCCTTGAGAAGTTTGGCTTTGAGCTGTGTGCCTTTTAGCAACACTAACTCCCCTAACTATGACCCTACTAGTTTTTGGAAAGACAGTAACTATTTCACCAGTTTTACCTTTATCTTTGCCTGTAATGACCATAACATTATCACCTTTTTTAACTTTAAGTTTATTCATTGCTATAATACCTCCGGTGCTAAAGATATTATTTTCATAAAGTTTTTTCCTCGCAGTTCTCGAGTTACTGGCCCAAATATTCTAGTGCCAATAGGTTCTTCTTGTTTATTAATTAATACTGCCGCGTTGTTATCAAATCTTATAGCACTTCCATCTACCCGACGAATTTCCTTTGCTGTTCTTACAACTACAGCTCTATGGACATCACCTTTTTTAACTTTTCCTCTAGGTGCAGCTTCCTTAACAGAAACTACTATAACATCACCAACAGCTGCGTATCTTCTTTTAGAGCCACCTAAAACTTTAATGCATTGAACTCTTTTAGCTCCTGAATTATCTGCAATACTTAAATTTGTTTCTGTTTGAATCATATTCTTTCCAATTATATTTAACCGTTTTTATCGGTTATTACAGTCCACGTTTTTTTCTTAGAAATCGGTCTACACTCAATAATTTTTACTTTATCACCTATTTTAAAAGTATTATTTTCATCATGTGCATGAAACTTACTAGAACGCGTTATAGTTTTCTTATATAATGGATGCCTAACGCGTCTATCTACATTAACAACAATTGTTTTTTCATTGCCATCACTTACTACTGTTCCTTGTAAAATTCTTTTAGGCACTTGCTAATCTCCTTTTTTGTTCAGATAAAGCAGTATGTATACGAGCAATATCTCTTCTTACTTGCAAAATTTTAGAAGAATTTTCAAGTTGGCCAGAAGACTTTTGGAACCTCAAATTAAATTGTTCTTTTTTCAACTTAACTAACTCAGCTTTAAGCTCATCTTCTGTTTTCTGTTTTAAATCTGTAAAATTCATTTAAACTCCTAATTGTCTAGTAACAAATTTAGTTCTAATAGGTAATTTTGCAGACCCTAATGCAAATGCTTCTCTGGCCAATGATTCTGCAACTCCATCTAATTCAAATATAATTCTTCCAGGCTTAACTTTTGCGGCCCAAAACTCAACGGAACCTTTTCCTTTACCCATTCTTACTTCTGTAGGCTTCTTAGTTACAGGAAGGTCAGGAAAAATTCTTATCCAAACTCTTCCTTGTCTTTTTATATGTCTTGTTATTGCTCGTCTTGCAGCTTCTATTTGTCTAGCCGTAATTCTTTCAGGTTGAAGAGCTTTCATTCCATAAGAACCGAAGTTAAGAACTGTTCCACCTTTTGCATCTCCATGGATTCTACCCTTATGTGCTTTTCTGTATTTTGTTCTTTTAGGACTAAGCATTATCTTGGCGCTCCCTGTTGTGAACTTCTTGCATTCTCCATAGCCATAGGATCATGTGACATTAATTCTCCTCTAAATATCCATACTTTAATTCCACAGTTTCCATAAGCAGTTGCAGCAGTAGCTACACCATAATCAATATCTGCTCTTAGTGTATGCAGAGGAACTCTTCCTTCTCTATACCATTCTATTCTAGCTATCTCAGCTCCACCTAATCTTCCGCCAGCATTTATCCTAATTCCTAAAGCCCCTTGTCTCATAGCAGACTGAACAGCTCTTTTCATAGCTCTTCTGAATGCTATTCTTTTCACTAATTGCTCAGCTACATTTTCAGCTACTAATTGTGCTTCTATATCAGGCTTTTTAATTTCAACTATATTAAGTTGAACATCACCTGCTGTCATAGCTGCTAATTTAGTTTTTAATACTTCTATTTCTGCACCTTTTCTTCCTATTATTATTCCTGGCCTTGCAGAATAAATTGTTACTCTTGCAACTTTTGCTGGTCTTTCAACAGTAATTCTACTTACAGCAGCACTCTTTAATTTTTCTTTAAGAAAAGATTTAATATTAAGGTCTTCACCAAGTAATTTTGTGTAAGAATTACCCTTAGCATACCACCTCGAGTCCCATGTTCTATTTATTCCTACTCTTAGACCTATAGGGTTTACTTTCTGACCCATTATGCTTCCTCCTGATTTTCTCTAACGATTACTGTTAAATTGCTGATAGGTTTAAGTATCTTACCCCCTCTACCTCTAGCTCTTGGTCTAAATCTTTTCATTACTAGTGCTTTACCAACATATGCTTCTGACACTATTAATTTATCTATATCTAAATTATGATTATTTTCTGCATTTGCTATTGCTGATTGTAAAACTTTTTTAACGTCAGCAGCTATACGTTTCTTAGAAAATTGTAATTGAATTAGAGCCTTAGAAGCATCCATTCCTCTTATGCTTTCGGCAACTAAGTTAAGTTTCTGAGCACTTGAACGAACAGATCTATCAAGTGCCATTGCACTATTATCCGGCAAATGTCTTTTTCTACTTGCTTTACCCATTTTTAACCCTTTTTAACTTTCTTATCAGCCGTGTGTCCATAGTATGTTCTTGTCGGAGCATATTCTCCTAACTTTTGACCTACCATTTCTTCTGTAATAAATACAGGTATAAATTTTTTACCATTATGCACTGCTAGATTTAAGCCAACAAATTGAGGTAGTATAGTGGAACGTCTTGACCAAGTTTTAATTGCTGTACGTGAACCAGTCTTAGCTGCTTCTTGAATTTTTTTTAATAAATGACCATCTACAAATGGCCCCTTCCATATTGATCTAGACACGACTCATTAACCCCCTACTTATATCTTTTCTTTAAAATTAGATTATCTGTTCTTTTATTAGTTCTAGTTCTTTTACCTTTAGTAGACACTCCCCACGGAGTTACTGGATGTCTTCCTCCTGAAGTTCTTCCTTCTCCACCACCATGCGGATGATCTACAGGATTCATAACTACGCCTCTTACATTAGGCCTTCTTCCTAACCACCTTGATCTTCCAGCTTTTCCTAAATTAATATTTTGATGATCAGGGTTTGAAACAGAACCAACTGCCGCTCTACATTCTCCTCTAACTAATCTTTGCTCACCTGACTGTAACTTTATTATTGCGTAACCTCTGTCTTTACCAACTAATTGAGCATAAGCACCTGCAGACCTTGCAATTTGTCCACCCTTTCCAATTTTTAACTCTATATTATGAATAATAGTACCCATTGGCATATTCTTCAGTGGCATAACATTTCCTGGTTTTATATCCACTTTCTCTCCACTTATAACTTTATCACCTACACCTAATTTTTGTGGAGCAATAATATAGGTTAATTTATCATCGCTGTATTTTATCAACGCAATAAAAGAGGACCTATTAGGATCATATTCAATTCTTTCTACAACNGCTTCCATATTATCATGTATTCTCTTAAAATCTATAATTCTATATCTTCTCTTATGGCCACCGCCTCTCTGCCATGCAGTAATCCTTCCAGTGTTATTTCTTCCACCAGATTTACTCTGCCCGTGAGTAAGAGATTTCAAAGGACCGCCTGTATATAAATCAGATCTATCAATTGTAACAAGCTGCCTTCTGGAAGGTGAAGTAGGTTTATATTGTTTTAATGCCATATTTATACTCCACTNGAAAGGTCAATAGTTTGACCTTCTGCTAAAGTTACCATTGCTTTTCTTATAGCTGCTCTTTTACCCTTAATTCCTTTAAATACTTTATTCTTACCTTTTATATTTACTGTATTAACTCCAACTACCTTTACTCCAAATAGTGCTTCTACAGCTATTTTAATTTGCGGTTTTGTAGCATTAGGTGCAACTTTAAAGACTACTTGGTTGTTTTCTAATATCCTTGTAGCTTTCTCAGTTATTATAGGGGAAACAATTACGTCAAAATCTTTTGGTTTAGGAGCTGCCATTATTTTTTCTCCTTAACTATTTTAGTTTTTACTTTATTGACAGTTAATCTGTTAACTAGAGCTTCAACTGAAGTTTTACATAATACTAAAGTTTCTCTTTTCAGTATATCATAAACATTAGCCCCTTGTATTGGTACAATATCATGCATAGGTATATTACTTAGCGCCTTATTAAAATTTTGATCTATTTCTTCTCCTGCAACAAATAAAGCAGATTTTCCTAATGGCAGCTTATTAAGGGATTGCTGAAGAAGTTTTGTTTTCATAGAAGAAAAAGTTATATCATTTAATACTATCAAATTACCATCTTTCAATTTTGATGATAAGGCACATCTCATAGCCATATTTCTAACTTTTCTAGGTAATTTATGCTCATGACTTCTTACCCTTGGACCATGAGCTACTCCACCACCTCTATACTGTGAAACTTTTTTATCTCCATGTCGCGCCCCTCCAGAACCTTTTTGTCTTACAATTTTTGCTCTAGAACCAGTTACTTCACTTCTTTCTTGTGTCTTTCTAGTGCCTGACCTTCTCTTGGCTAATTGCCAATTAACCATTCTATGTAAAATATCAGATCTTACATCTGCTTCAAAAACTTCTTTATTTAACTCTAAAACAGAGGATTTTTTATTATCTATAGTTAAAACATCTAGTTTCATTTTTAATCCTCTTTTTTCTTATTGTTTTCAGCATTTGA
>NHFK01000027.1 GCA_002171375.1 Alphaproteobacteria bacterium TMED109 | reverse complement strand
AGCATACCTTTATAATTTAAAGTTCTTGTTGAAAATGAACAAATATAAACATTTTGTTTTTTCTTTAATAAATTTTTATCTAATCTATATTTATTTGATAGAATCTTTCTAACTACAAATATTTTTCTCTCTAAATCATCTTGATGCATTGTATTATCTTTAGAAACCACAAAAGCTTGTTTTATTACAGGAGCTGTAGCATTAAGAGATTTTGAAATAGCCTTTTTATTAACTGGTACAGTTCTCCATAAAATAACTTTATTTCCATTTTCTTCTATAACTTTCTGAAATAATTCTTCACAATACTTTATTACAATATTATCATTAGGAAAAAAAACTTGTGCTACTGCATAACTACCTTCATCAGGTAATATTACATTTTGTTTTTTACATTCTTCCCTTAGAAATTGATCAGGTATTTGAAGAAGTAAACCCGCTCCATCTCCTAAAGTAGGATCCGCTCCTACAGCACCTCTATGAGTTAAATTATCTAAAATTTTTAAACCATCTTGTATGATAGAATGCTCTTTATTGCCCTTAATATTAGCTACAAAACCTATTCCGCAAGCATCATGCTCAAAATTGGAATCATATAGACCTTGGCTCAAAGGCCTTTTATTAAAACTAATATTTTTATCTTTTTTTTTCATTCTCACTTCTTCATTCTAATATTTTATACATAATTCTAAAGATGCGGAGATTAAACAAAATTTAACCTACAAGCAAACATTAAAAATAAAATTAATTGCTAGAATTAAAATAAATGTTTTTATATATCTTAATTCAATATTTTAAACTATAAAGACACTGAAATATGTAATATTTTCAATCTCATATTATAGCAGTTATACAATGCTCAATATAGTATATTATGTAGTTAATAACAACATAGTTTAGATTTTATAAATTTAAAGGTAAATAATGAAAAAAATAATATATTTTGAAGACCTTTCTGTTGGACAAAAAATTGAAATTGGCCCTATTTCCGTGACAGAGAAAGAAATAATAGAATTTGCTAGCAAATATGATCCTCAACCATTTCATATAGATGCTGAAAAAGCTAAAGATTCTCTTTTTGGAGGGCTTTGCGCATCTGGATGGCATACCTGTTCATTATATATGAGAATGTTATATGATGGATTATTAATTAATTTAGCTTCATTAGGATCGCCAGGCATGAATCAAATAAGATGGGTAAAGCCATTATTTCCGGATGAAACTATTAAGGGGGAATTGGAAATTATAAGTAAAACTCCCAGTAAGTCTAAACCTTCTATTGGTAGCATGATAATAGATTCTAAAGTATTTAATAGTAATAATGAATTGATAATGACTTTACAAAGCATAAGTATAGTAAAAAAGCGAAATTAAATTATAAGATATAATATGGATACTTTAGAAGAAAAATTTAAAAGAAAATATACTACTGCATTAGGACATGAAAGAGCTTTTGTAGAATTTACTGGTTTAAAAACGCTTTGGTTTAATACAGGAACTTTATGTAACATATCCTGTGAAGGTTGTTACATTGAATCCAGTCCAATTAATAATAAATTACTATATTTAAATGTAAATGATGTAGAAAAATACTTAAACCAAATTAAAATTAATAACTTGCCATGTAATACCATAGGAATTACTGGCGGAGAACCTTTTATGAATAAAGATATAATACCTATTTTAAACTTATGTACTAAGTTAAACTATCATATTTTAGTTCTTACTAACGCAATGCAACCAATGATAAATAAAACTAAAGAATTAATAAAATTTGTAAATTATAATAAGCTCACACTAAGAGTTTCTCTAGATCACTACAATAAAGACGGGCATGAAAGTATAAGGGGAGAAAATACTTGGGACAAAGCTTTAGAAGGAATTAATTGGCTATCTAAAAACAACTTTAATATTAACATTGCTTCAAGAATAATCAATAAAAATGAGAAGCTTGTAAGACAGGGCTTTGCTAAATTATTTGCAGAATATAATTTAAAAATTGATGCTTATAATAAGGAAGATTTAGTATTATTTCCTGAAATGAATTTATGCGCTGATACTCCTGAAATTACTAAAGATTGTTGGGATGTTTTAAATAATAGCCCTAAAAATATGATGTGTTCTAATTCAAGAATGATCGTTAAACGTAGAGAAGATTCAAAGACTCATATAGTTTCTTGTACGCTAATCCCATTTGAAAAAGATTTTAGCTATGGAAATAATATAAAAGATTCCCTTAAAACAGTTTACTTAAACCATCCGTTTTGTTCTAAATTTTGTGTTTTAGGCGGGGCAAGTTGCAGTAATAATTGATAGAGGTTTAAATATAATGAAACAATATATTAAAAATAATATCGAATACCCTTATTCTTTAATAACTCATGGGATTAGAATAAGTGTAAAGACTAATTTTTTAGAAGATCAGTCTGATGAAGATAAAAACCTATGGGTATGGTCTTATCATATTTTAATAGAAAATAATAGGCCAGAAACAGTCCAATTAATAGATAGATATTGGAAAATAACTGATGAAACAGGTCATATAAATGAAGTTAAAGGAGCAGGAGTTATAGGGCAACAACCTATTATTAACCCTAAAAATTCTTTTCAATATTCAAGTGGGACACCACTGTCTAGGCCCTCCGGATTTATGGATGGAGCATATAATATGATATATGAAGGGAATAAATCATTGAAAGTGATTATTCCAACTTTTTCTTTAGATAAACCCTTAACAAAAATCATTTTGAATTAATTTAAACTATAACTGATTAAAAGTTTTAAAAAGTTTAATATAAATTATAAAATTAGTAGGGGCAAAAAATGAATTTTAGGTCTGTTTTATTTATCATAGGACTTCTTATTTCTACCCTCGGATGTATGATGTTTATTCCAGCCTTATTTGACTTAATTAATTATCATGAAAATTGGAGTATATTTGCTTCTACTGGTATAATTAGTTTTCTNATGGGAATAACAGTCATTTTAGCTTTCAAAAATAAAAATGCTAAAATTGAAAGTAGAGAAACTTTTTTATTAAGTGTTTTATCATGGATATTTNTAGCTTCTATTGCAGCTCTTCCACTTTATTTATCTANTCTAGACTTGAGNTATACTGATGCTTTCTTCGAGGCTACAAGTGGAATAACTACAACAGGNTCTACAATACTTNATAATATAGAAAATACTTCAAATGGGATATTAATATGGAGATCTATATTACAATGGTTAGGTGGAGTNGGAATTATAGTAATGGCAGTAGCTGCTTTACCCTTATTACATATGAGTGGTTTACAATTATTCTTCTCTGATCAGATCGAGCCGAATGATAAACTAAAAGAAAGAGTTAACAGCTTAGCTAAATCTATAATAATCATTTACACATTTTTTACTTTTATTTGTGCATTCCTTCTAGCTATTGCTGGTATGCCTATATTTGATTCTATTTGCCACGCTATGACTACAATTGCTACCGGTGGGTATTCAACTAAAAATAACTCCATTGCTCATTTTGATAGCATTTTAATTGAAGCAATTATAATATTTGGAATGATAGCAGCAAGCTTGCCTTTTATTCTTTATGCTAAATCTTTTAATAATGTAAAATCTATATTTTATGATAAACAAGTTAAAGGATTTCTTATAACAATTTTGATTGCCATATTCATTATTGCAATTTCTTTAAACCTTAAATTAAATATTAGTTTTATAGAATCTATTAGAATTTCTTCTTTCAATGTAATATCTATTATTACTGGAACTGGCTACTCTACAGAAGATTTTTCTAAATGGGGAAGCTTTTCAATTAGTCTTCTATTCATATTCATGTTAATCGGAGGATGCACCGGATCTACTACTGGTGGAATAAAAATATTTAGAATACAAATTCTTTTTAAAGTCATTTTACAGCAGATACAGAAAATTATTAGACCTCATCAAATACTTAAAATAACTTATTCTAAAGCAATAATGGATGATAAAACGACTCTTTCTATATTAGCACTAATTTTTTTATTTATAGCCTCAGTTATAATTGTTGCTGGAATATTATACCTGATGGGATTAGATTTATTAACTTCTTTTTCAGCTGCTGCTACTTCAATAGCAGTTGTAGGACCTGGTCTTAGTTCTGAGATAGGTCCATTAGGAAGCTTTAGTAATTTACCTAATCAAGCTAAATGGGTATTATCTGCTTCAATGATCATAGGTAGATTAGAATTTCTAGCAGTTTTAATATTAATAATGCCTTCTTTCTGGAAAAAATATTAAATCTTAAGAAACTAACTTATATTAATCTTATTATCAGAATTATTTACTTCTACTGGAGAATAAAAATAAGAAACCTCTGGTTCTGAGTATCTCTCAGTTAGCCATTTTATTCGGCTTTGATCAAACCATAAATGAGCATTTTTAGAATTATCAAAAATATATACACCTCCAGCTATATTTTTATCCTTATTCAGTAAATAATTTTTTCTAATAAGACCAGTAGTTTCCTGGTACATTGGTGCTGTTTCTTGAAATTTTTTTTTAATATCATTACTATTTAAATCATCTGGAATTTTAAATTTTACTATGACAACAAACAATTTGGAACCTCCTCTTAATAAATTTTTAACTAGATATGCTAGAACTAATTTTATTAAATATATTTTTAATATCATTTTGTACTAAAATTAATGCTGGCACTAAAAATAATACTAAAAAAGTTGTAGCAATCAAACCAAATACTATTGTAATTGCCATAGGTTTTAAAAATTGAGCTTGAGTACTACCTTCAAAGAGAAGAGGAATAAGGCCAGATATTGTTGTTAAAGATGTCAAAATTACTGCTCTGAATCTCTCACATGCCCCATCAATTACAGCATTAAATATACTGATACCTTTTTTTATTTTATCATCAATTGTAGAAACCATAATTATAGAATCATTAATTACAATTCCTGCTAATCCTAAAAGTGCTACCAAAGATAAAATAGTAATATTAAAGCCTGTAAGCCAATGACCAATAATAGATCCTAATGCTGCAAAAGGAATAATACTCATAACTATAAGAGGCCTACTATAGGATGAAAAAACTCCAGACAAAATTATAAATATTAAAACTAATCCAATGGCTGTTCCTATTTTCATATCCATTAAAGTTTCACTTTGTTCTTCAGACCTACCAGCTAATCTCCAGCTGTACCCTTTATCAATAATTACCTCATCTAGAGGGCCATCAGAAAGTGCATTTAATATTGTAGAAGGTGCAATTATTTTTTCATCAATTTCTGCCGTAATAGATACTTCAGACTTACCATTCTCTCTCCTAATAATTGAAAAACCTTTTTCATATTCTAATTCTACAATTTGACTCAATGGAATAAAGTTTTTACTAGAAGACATAATAAACATATTTTTTAAATCTATCTCTCTAAGTCTTTGATTATCGTATCTAATTCTAATTAAAATTTCTTCAGACCCATCCGAAAATCTTTTGACTACTATTCCTCTAAAAGCAGCACGAATTTGATTTGCAACTTCGAGAGTCGTAAAGCCTAAAGATTTTCCTGATGGTAATAATTTTAATACTAATTCTTCTTTACCCCAAGGTAAGTCATCATAAATATCACTTACTCCCTCATATTTAGATAGTAGACTTTTGACTTCATCTGCTACTAATTTAGTATAAGAAATATCGTTATTAATATTATTCGGAATAATTCTAATATCTATATCTTTTCCAGGAGGGCCTTGCCGTTTAGAGGATATTGTCATTGACTCTAATCCTGCTAGTTTATTTATATTTTTTTTCCATCTAATTATTAAATCACTAACCTCAGTTATTCTTGAATCTGAACTGACTAATTCAACCACCATTGCTCCTATATGTTGCCCCTGGATCTGCTGAACACTTCCAGGTAAACCCAATGATTTACCTATAATTGAAAAATATGTCTTTACTTCTTTATTATGATCAACTTCTAGTAATGATTTTTCTAATTCAGTTATCATAGAAGATGTATTTTCTTTAGAAGTCCCTGGAGAAAAATTAAAATTAACATAAATTATATCAGGCTCTGGAGAAGGAAAAAAAACAAAAGATACTCTTCCTCCTGACATTAAACCTAATACTATTATTAAAACAGAAAGCGTAGCAGATAAAGTTACATATCTATATTTTGTTGCATGTCCTACTAATTTACGAAAATAGTTTTGTCTTATAATAAAGAAATATTTGTTAAATTTAATTCTGAATTTAGAAATATTCTTTTTTTTATTTTTTAAAGCTAATGATAAATGTCCAGGCAATATAAGAAAACACTCTACAAGAGAAGCAATTAAAACAGCTATAGCTACTAATGGAATAGCTTCTATAACTTGGCCAATAATACCTGTAATTAAAAATATAGGGATGAAAGCCGCAACAGTAGTAATTGCTGCAGTAAAAACAGGAAGGAACATTTTACTAGCACCTTTTCTTGCTGCTGAAACTGAATCATCTCCTTCTTCATGCCTAGTTTGAGCATATTCAGCAACAACTATGGCGTCATCTACAATTATACCAAGCATCATAATCAAAGCAAATAAACTAACCATATTTATTGTCTGGCCTGATATAAGCATTACTCCAAGTGTACCAGCTAAAGCAATAGGAATACCAAACGCAACCCAAAAAGCTACTCTTCCTGAAAGAAATAAAAATAAAATTATAACCACTAAAACTAGGCCACCTAAACCATTTTTAATCAATAGATTAATTCTATCTCTTACAGATTGGACACTTAAATCATAAATTTTAACATTTAAATTTGGTGGTAAATTTTTTTGAAAATCAACAACATAATTTTCCAAAATTTTTGCCATTTTTAAGGAATTTCTTCCGGCTGCTCTTTTAATATCAAGGCTTATTGCTTGTTTGTTATTTACTAAGCCGTATTGTCCCTCACTGTCATAATTAATATAAATATTGGCTATATCTTTAAGGTACACTTGTTCACCAAATTCCCCACTAATTATTGAAAGACCTTTCAGCTGCTCTATTGTATTTTTTTGTCCTGAAATTTTTATTTTTCTAATATCTGAATCTTCAATAGTACCAACAGGAAAATCTTCTGAAAACGCATATATTTTATCGGAAATATCTTGCATCGATTTTTTAAAAGTCATTAAAGATAATGGATCTATTGCAACTACTATTTCCTTATCCCTCATACCCAGAATATTAACTTTATCTATTCCTAAATTAAGTAAATCATCACGGATTTTTTTTGCATTGTTTCTAATAAGTTCCTCAGATATATCTCCATATAATAATAATCTTCCCACCGTTTCATATCTTATAATTCTTCTGACTTTAGGTTTTTCAGAATCTTCTGGTAAACTGAGAATTCTACTTACAGCAGAACTAACGTCAGATAATGCTCTCTGCATATCTGTATTTTTAACAAATTCAATACTTAACTGACCAACGCCCTCTCTGGCAGTAGAATTGACTTTTCTAACTCCATCTATAGTTCTGACTTCAGGTTCAATTGATTTTATAATTTGATTTTCAACATCTCTTGGACTTGCACTTTTCCAATCTACACTTATTGTAATTAAGTCAAAGCCAAAATCAGGTAATGATTGTACATTTAATTTTAATAACCCTAATAAACCAAAAAGTAATATAATAACCATCAGAACGTTTGAGGCAGTTTTATGAGTAGAAAAAAGGTTTAAAATATTCAAATTAATTAACTTTCATGATCATCTAAAATTATTTTTGTAAAGTTTCTACTTGCATATTATCTTTCATATTACTTAAACGGGTTGTAGCAATGTAATTACCAGATAGATTATTATCTTTAATAATAATACCTTCTCTCTCTTCACTTATGACAATTATTTCACGTTTAATTAATTTTTGATTTCTAACTAGATAAATATATTTATTTTTAAATATAGAAGAGCTAGGAACTATTATAGCATCTGAAGGAGTATTACTTATAAGGTTAATTTCTATAAACGCTCCTAGTGGTATTTTAGGTAAAGATTTATCAATTTTTGCGTATATATTTATTCCCGCAATTTCTTTATTAATTAACCCATCTATTCTACTAATTTTTCCTTTAGTTTTATAAGATTTATTTCCAATAACCCATTTGATATTAACTACCTCTTCTAAACCATTATTTTTAAATTGTGTAAGCTTAAAATAATCACTACCGCCGATAAAAAATTTTGCTTCTAAATTATCAGTGTCACTCAAAACCGCTAAATTATCATTACTTGTTATCTCTTTTCCAACTTCAATATTTAAACTAGATATGTGCCCTGAAAAGGGAGCAGAGACAGTAGTTTCTTCTAGATCATTATTTAATTTATCAATTATTATTTGTATTTTATCAATTTCGGTATTAAGAGTTTCTAACTCAATATTTAAAATATTAATTAATTCAATATTATCTATCAAACTCTGTTCTTTTAAGCTCAATGATAAACGAAGTTCATCAATTGAATTATCTGAAAAAGCTTGCGATTTAACTGCAGTCCTTCTGTCCAATTGATTTTTTATTATATCTCTTTGAACAATTATTTCTTTCTGCTTCAGTTCATTACTACTTATCTGGAAGTTGATCTTTTTTAAGTTATAAAATAAAATTTTTCTGGAAGTAATTTTTTCTTCTATTTCATTTTCTATATAAAATGAATCAACTTTAAATATTAAATCGCCTTTATTAATATATTCTCCATTTTTTATATTTTTACCAATTTTAATAATTTTACCATTTTCTCTATATTTTATATTTAAGATTCTATCACTTACTATTTCTCCATAAGTTTTTATGTTTAATAGATACTTAATAGACGATAGTTTTAGTGTATTCACTATTGGCAATTCTATATTTTCTTGCTTTGCAGTCGCAACAGGACGTGAATTAAGAAAGAAATAATATACTATAAAAGCCAGAATGATTATTAAAAAGGAAATTATAATATTTTTAAATAATGGTTTCATACTATATCCTATTAATTAATAAATATATTATACTAAAATAAAGAAAATTAAGATTATATAAACTAAATAAATTAATTTAATTTTGAATTTAATAATTTTAAGAACTTTTCCTTACTATAACCACTTTCAATAGAGTCAAAAAAAGTAACTTTTACTATACCAGGATTCTTTATGAAACCTTTTTTATCCCAAACATGTCCAGATGCCATATATACTGGAATAATTGGTATTTTTAAATGTTTATAGATAGCATATATTCCTGGTTTAATATGTACTTTTGCACGATATTTAACTCTAGTGCCATGCGGAAAAAGGACTAAATTTTCTTTTTTAGTTAGAAGCAATTTAATCTTTTTTAGCATTAAAAATATAGTTTTTGACTGTTCTTTTCTATCTATAATTATATGGCCACATCTCCANACAAATTGTCCATAAAAAGGAACATATAGTAGTTCTTTTTTGACTATGTATTTTATGTTAGAAAAGTAGGCTAGAAATAATATTGTTTCCAAAACTGATTCATGGCGTACAGCAAATAGAACTTGATTATTAAAATATTTATTTAAATTCTTTTTATTAATCTCTATTTCAATTTTACAAATTTTCTTAAGTAAGTAAATAGTTATTAATGCCCATTTATGAGATATCTTTATAGTCAATGAAGATGATATTAAAAAAGGAAAAAGAAAGAATCCAATAAATATACTGATAGTAAAAAATAATAAATTAAATGCTAAAGAACGAAAAAAAATCAATTAATAATCCATAAATAAATTACTTGTATATGAGATATAAGATATTTCAAATGTTCTTCAAAATAAAAGTTTTTTCTAAAATTCTTATTAGACTTTAATCTATATGGAAAAATTGTAATATTTGGCATAGCGTTTTTAAATAAAACTAGTGCTCTTTGCATATGCCAATCATCTGTTATTAAGATAAAATCTTTAAAATTATTTTTCTGTATCCAAATTTTTGTCTCTATTACGTTCCCAAGAGTACTTTGAGCCTTATAACCAAGAATAATTCTTTCTTTATCAATATTTTTATTTTTAATGATTTCTGAATATTTAACTCCCTTAGCTACTCCAGTAATAAGTAATCGGGTATCAGTATTTAAAAGCATTAAATCAATAGCAGCATTTAATCTTCCTGAATTGCCCGTAAGAACAACTATTGTATTGGAATCAGTATAGTTTAAATTTTCTTTATCTATATATTTAATAAAGTCTAAAAATGAGACTATATAAAGCATCAATAATATTGATATTAGAATTATAGATTTTAAACTAAACAATTTTAATTCTCTATATCTTTCATTTGACCCAAAAAAAATTATAAAAACCTTATTAAAAAATTCTATAGATTAATATATTAATTAAAAAAACTATATTAAAATAAAAATTATTTATATGAAGTAAAAAAAGGACATAATGTGATTATAATATGCAATAACTGTAAAACCAAATTTAATGTATTGGATAATCTTATTCCTCCNGAAGGAAGAATGGTGCAGTGCTCTTACTGTAATGCTAAGTGGAAACAAGAAAACGTATCTGAAACATCTTCTAATTTGGGTCTNTGGGTATTTTGGATAATTACTTTAACTATTACTTTTGCAATTCTATATCTAGGATTAATAATTGTTTTTGGAAACATAATTCCTATTCCAAAAGAATTATTTAATTTTTTAATCAATACAGGCATCCCAATAGAAGGAGGTAATTTATTTGGTAGAGAATTTGATAGGTAGTTTTCTAATACCAATCTAATAAACTATCCACGTATTTTCTTTCGATAGAACCTTTAGTTGAACTTTCAGCTTTTTTATATAACTCTTTAACTATTTTTTTAGCCTTATTATTATCTGATTCCATTGTAATACCTACATCTCCGCCTGGAGANTTTCCTTGTCCAGGAGGCACTCTACCTAGAGGATCTCTTTGGTCACGATCACTATTTCCATTACTATCTCCAGCCATTTGACTTGGCCCATTGCCAGAATGCATTTTATCCATTTTTTCCGCTGCTTTCTTAAGTTGTTCTATAGCCCTACCTTGAGCTGCTTGGGCTCTATCTGGCCTTCCTCTTTGTAACTCTTTTTCTGCTTGTCTCATAGATCTTTCAGCCCTTCCTAACTCTTCAGGCATAGGGTTCTCTGATTCACTAATTTCATGCATAACATCCTCTAATTGCTGCCTCAGACTTTCTTGTTTTTGCCCTGCATTTACTGGACCAGAGCCAGGTGTTTTTTGATCAGCTTGTGCTGCGTTTAAAGATTGTTCAAAAGAATCTTCCATTAAAGCTTCTTGNTCTTGCATCATTTCAGAAATTTGCTGCATTGCCATAGGAGCACTATCTGTTTCTTGCTCCCCTAAAGCCTCCCCTAAAGCATCTCTATCCAGTCCTTCTGACATTTCCTGCATCTGGTCTAATTGTTCTTGAGCCTCATCTAATGATCCAGATGCTGTCAANTCTGCAATATCTTCTAATTTTTCTTCTAAGTTTTCTCTTTCGTTNGATTGAGCACCATTTTCTCCTCCTCTATCTCCTGGNTCATCAGATTCTGATACCTGTGGAACATCNATATCCCTAGGATTTTCTAATTCATCTAAATATTTTGCCAAAGCATTATCTAAGTTGTTCATCATGTCTTGAATTTCAGCACCATCTCCTCCTTCAGACAATGCTTCTTCTAAATCTTGTTGAGCTCTTCGTAATTCATTTTCTGCGACCGATAATTGCCCTGATTCAACAAATAAAGCGGTCTTCCATAGTAAATCAATAACAAAATTTTTCTTTTCNTAAGTTAGCATTGAGCTATCTTTACTTTGTAATAAAATATTAGAGGATTCTAATAACCAATCTTTTGCAACAAAAAGTTTATCCTCAAAAAATGTACTAGTTGCAATTTCGCTTAATACTTTTCCAACTTCAAATGGATCTTCCTTGTTCAAGGATAGGTTTTTTCTTTGATTAATAATCGATACAGCTATTAAATTTTTAAATGGTTTTTCTGGAAGTAGCATTTCTATTTCTCTACTTTTGCCTATTTGACCTATATAGTCCTCTGCTCTAAGTATAATTTTAGCAGGCAAACCTGCCCAAATATGTTCAGATAAATCATAGTAATATTGTCCTATTGTTTGCATANCATCACTTTTATTAAAAGGAAGTTTAAAATTAATTTCTTTCATATTTAGAGACTCAATAGGNTTTATTAATACTATTTTAGCTGACAATTTAGTCACGTCATAATCATCAGAAAATATATAATCAATATCCATTACTCCTTTAATTGTAGATTTAGGGTCTTCAAAAAAATCAACTTNAGGAGGTTCGTCTTTAATAACTTTTAACTGGCTTTTAAAAATAATTTTTTGATTTTGCTTAACTATTAAATCCGTATCTTTATCAATTATACTTTCTATTGCAGAATTTTCATTATCAATCTTTATAAAATTTATTATTTTATCGTTTAAACCTAATTCTACCTTACCTTCTCCTCCAAATACTCTGGCAGATAATGAGCTGCCCTTAGGGACAATTAAAGATCCAGCTTTTTTTCCTATTANAGCTGGTTGTAACTTCGTATATTCAGGNGGATTAATCCAACCTGTAAATTCTCCTGCTGTAAATTCAATAGTATTTCTTTCTAATGACAAAGCTGCCTGAACTTTTTTATCTATATCACTATTNAAAGCCANAAAAATAAATAAGAAAACTATCATAATTGGTAAACGAACAAATAATGGATCATTTTTATAGTTTAAAAATTTTAACTTCATAATGGATAANGTTAATGATATTTTTAAGATTCTTTTATGGTGTTCTGCCCATAAAATGCTGTTTTTATTTTGAATTGGTTTATCAAATAAAGAACTAAAAGGTGTATTTTTTACATTATTNTCTTTTTCTATTCTTTTCGCACAATCAATTTTTGNTGGCCACTTTAATCTAAATATAAGTTTTATCAAAGCAGCAGAAAAAGATAATAAAAAAATAATTAGTATCGTGCCGTGAAGCCAAAAATTTAATGATGAAAATACTTCAGTCAAAATAAACATAGAAAAAAGTAAAATAATTAATAATAATCTATAAAAATATTTAGCTAGCTCTTCCCAAATAATTACGATACGAGTAATATTTAACTTAATTATTAAGCTAAAAGGAATAGNTTTATTAAATTCATATATATTTTTCATANAAATAAACTCACAAAATTTTATTCAGGAATACTCTCATAAGATAAAAAATCTTCTATAGTAATTCTNTTTCTAATTATATTAATATTTTTATTAGCTATCATTATTTCTGGTATTAAATCTCTGCTATTATATTGAGATGACATNACTGCTCCATATGCACCAGCATGTTTTATAGCTAACAAATCACCTTCTTTAATACTATTTAAATACACTTTCTTATTTAAAATATCGCCAGTTTCACATATAGGTCCTACTATTTGATAATCAACAAATTCTTTATTCTTATTTATTTCTTTTACTGAAATTACTTCATGCTTAGCGTCATAAAGNGCTGGCCTCAATATATCNTTCATTGCAGCATCTACAACTATAAAGCGATTATCGTAACTTTCTTTATTCCTTATAACTTTGGTTAAAAGTATTCCTGCATCTGCAGCAATATACCTTCCNGGTTCAAATATTAATTTACAGTTAATTGAACTGAATTTTTTCTTTACTAAGTCTGCATATTCATCAGGAGAAAAAGACGAAACAGTTTTGTCATAAGAAACACCTATTCCNCCACCTAGATCTATATTTTCAATATTATGCCCTGCAGTTATTAATGTGTTATAAAGTAAGACTACTTTATTAAATGCTAACTCAAATGGATCTAGTTCTGTAATTTGAGAGCCTATATGTATATCAATTCCAACTATTCTAATCCCTGATAACGTTTTTGCATAATTATAAGATTCTAGTGCTTGACTAAAAGGTATACCAAACTTTGTATTACTTCCTCCTGTAGCTATTTTTTCATGTCCACCAGCATCAATATCAGGATTTATTCTAAATGCTATTGGAGCTATCATGTTATTTTCAACTGCAATTTCAGAGAGTTTTTTTAATTCTTCTATTGATTCTAAATTAAACTGTAAAACGTTAGATTGAAGTGCTAAAAATAATTCATCTGCTGTTTTTCCAACACCTGAAAACACAATTCTTTCAGGTTGAATTCCAGCTTTGATAGCCCTTTTTAATTCTCCAGAAGAAACGACATCAGCTCCAGAATTAAGTTTATTTAATACATTTATTACAGCTATATTTGAATTTGCTTTAACAGAGTATGCGATTAATTTAGGATAATTTTTTCCAAGTTTAGATGTTAACGCACCTTCTAATTTCTGAAAATTATTTATTAAGCGAGATTTAGAATAAATATAAACTGGGGTTTTACATTGTTTTTCAATATCTAATGCGGAAACATTATCTATATGCAAAATTTCATTCCTGTAAGTAAAATTACTCATATCTATACCCTACTAATTATTTAGTTCTACTTCTGCCGGCTCTAAGTTATCATCAGGTGGAGGTCTCTCCAAAGCTCCTCTTTTTCCACACGCACTCAAAGTAATAAACAATAAAACACAAAAAACAAAATTAAGTTTACAATATTTTTCAATCATTATTTTAACCATCTGCTTTTAGCCTTTTTTATTGCTTTTTTAACCATTACAGGAGCTGTTGCTCCATAACTATTTCTACTTTCCAATGAATTTTTTAATGTAAGAACTGTTAAAATATTATCTGTAATTCTTTTATCAATTTTTTTATATTCATCTAATGTGATCTTGTCTAACGCCAAATTATTTTTTTCTGCATATTTAACTATTTTACCAGTAATAGAATGGGCATCTCTAAAAGGAATATTACATTCTTTTACAAGAAAATCAGCTATATCTGTTGCTATTATATATCCAAGTTCTGACATTTTCTTCATTGAAGAAACATTAAATATCATTTCCTTAATCAATCCTTCTGCTACAGATAAACATATTTTTAAATTATCAATCGCATCAAAGAATGGTTCTTTATCCTCTTGCATATCTTTAGAATATGCTAATGGTAATCCTTTAAGCATTGTCGACACATTATAAAAAGCACTTGAAACTCTTCCTGTTTTTCCTCTAATTAACTCTGCTGCATCAGGATTTCTTTTTTGAGGCATAATAGATGATCCCGTTGAAAAAGAATCTGGTAAAGTAATAAAATTAAACCCTGGAGAAGACCATATAACTATTTCTTCCGCTAATCTGGATAAATGAACCATAATAATAGATGCGTTAGATAAAACTTCTAAAACAAAGTCTCTATCACTGACAGCATCAATAGAATTTTCCATAGGACTATCAAAATCTAGTGCTTTAGCCGTATAAAATCTATCGATAGGAAAAGATGTACCTGCTAAAGCTGCAGCTCCTAATGGACATTTATTTAATCTCTTCTTTGCATCTTCAATTCTGGTTTTATCTCTTCCTAACATTTCAACATAGGCTAATAAATGATGAGCAAGACTAATTGGCTGGGCTGGTTGAAGGTGAGTAAAGCCTGGCAAAATAGTATCTACATGAAGTTCAGCTTGAATAATAAGCGAATGTTGTAAATTTTTTATCAAAATTAATACAGTATCTAGCTCATCCCTTACCCACATTTTAAAAGATGTTGCAACTTGATCATTCCTAGATCTAGCAGTATGTAATTTTTTTCCTGCATCACCAATTAATTTTATTAATCTTGCTTCTATATGCATGTGAATATCTTCGAGTTCGTCAGAAAAATGAAATTTTTCTTCTTTTATTTCTTTTTTTATCTGATTTAAGCCTTTTTGAATCTTATTATTTTCTTTATAGGAAATAATTTTTTTCTTATAAAGCATATTAGAATGCTCCTTACTCAGCATAATATCATGAAATGCAAGCCTCTTATCAAACCATATGGAAGCATTGATAGTTTTCATAATTTGAGAAGAATCATTTTTAAATCTTCCTCCCCATANTGAAGAAGTTTGTTTATTTTTTTTAGACTTTGATTTATTCATTTAATTCACCAATAATAACTATATTACCTATACAACAATAAAGAGAAAAGTATATGATAATTTCAATCAAAAACATTTTTAATTTTTTTAGTTATTTTAGCATAATTTCACTTATGTTCTATAATATTTCCTGTTTTGCCGATACTTTTCCGGCTTCTATTAAAAAAATTAAAAAAGAAACCCAACTTCAGTACATACCTGATATTAGTTTTAGTAATCTAAATAATAAAACTTTAAACTTAAATGAAACTTTAAAAAATAATATTACTATAATTAACTTTTGGGCTTTATGGTGTGCTCCTTGTGTAAAAGAAATGCCAATTTTAAAGGAGCTTTCAGAAAAATTAGATAATAATTCAATAATTTTATTTATAAACCAAGATAACTCTAAAGATTATGATAGAGTAAAGAACTTCATAAAAAAAATAGANATCAATAAAACAAATGTGCTTGTAGATTTTGATATGCAATCCAATAAAAATTTTATGCTAAGGGGAATACCTACAACTTTAATACTAGATAACATGGGAAAAGTTCTATGGAGAATAGAAGGGGTGATTGATTGGACTGATAAAAATTTAATAGCATGGCTTAAGGAAGGAGCTAAAAATAATTAATCCACTAATAAAGCTTTTAAAGCTTCATAATCATTAGCATTTTCAAAATTACTATATTGAGTTTTTAAAACTTCAGGAGCACAATATAAAATTCCTTTATCTGCAGCTTTTAGCATACCTAAATCATTATAAGAATCTCCTGCCGCATAAACTTTAAACCCTAATTTATGAAAAGCTTTAACTGCTTTTGTCTTTTGATCATCTATTCTTAGTTTATAACCTATAATATCTCCACTATCTGATATATCTAAATGATGACAAAAAATATTAGGATTACCTAATTTGTCGAATAAAGGNGAAGCAATTTCATAAAAAGTATCAGATAAAATAATTACTTGAAAATCTTTTGATAAACCATCTATAAAATCTTTTGCTCCTTTAAAGGGCTGTAAATTATTTACTGCATCATGAATATCTGAAATCTTTAATCCTTCTCTCTTAAAAACCTTTAATCTATGATCCATTAATTCAGAATAATCTTCTATATCTCGAGTAGTTAATAAAAGATCATTAATATTAGTTCTCTCTGCTAGAGAAATCCATATTTCTGGAACCAATACTCCTTCTAAATCCAAACAAATTATTCGCAATTATTATTCCTAATCTCTTATTATATTTTATCTGACAATTCAGGTATAATTTCAAATAAGTCTCCAACAAGACCATAGTCAGCTATCTGAAATATAGGAGCATCTTCATCTTTATTGATTGCTACTATAGTTTTAGAATCTTTCATCCCTGCCAAATGTTGAATAGCTCCAGATATTCCAATAGCAATATATAATTCTGGTGCAACAACTTTACCAGTTTGACCTACCTGATAGTCATTAGGTACATACCCTGCATCTACAGCAGCTCTACTTGCTCCTACAGCTGCTCCTAATTTGTCTGCCAAAGGATCTAGTATAGAAAAATTATCTGCACTACCAATACCTCTACCTCCTGATACAACTATCTTAGCAGCAGTTAATTCAGGACGATCTGATTCAGATAAATCCCTCTTTACAAAAGAACTTTTTCCATTTGTCTCCGCAACTGGGCCTTCAATTACTTCTGCATCTCCTTCTTGATCATTAGCAGCCTGAAAAGCTGTTGATCTTACAGTTATAAATTTTATTTTATCTAAAGATTTTACAGTTGCTAAAGCATTGCCAGCATAAATTGGTCGTACAAAAGTATCAGCGTCTATAATTTCACATATATCAGAAATTTGCTGAGAATCATTTAAAGCAGAAACTCTTGGCATAATATTTTTGCCAAAAGTTCCAGCAGAACTTAAAACATGCGTCACATCTTTAGCACATTTTGATATTAAAGGAGCTAAATTTTCAGCTAAGCCTCCTTGTAAATCTCCACTAGTTGTTATTATATTTGTAACACCTTTTATTTTTTTTGCTTTATTAATTACCTGCTCACTGTCTTCCAGTATTAATAAGTTTATTTTATCTCCTATTTTCTGCGCAGCTGTTATAGCTGACAAAGTTCCTCTATCAACTTCTATTCCATTTGACTCAGCAATAACTAAAATAGACATCATATAACTCCTACTTCATTTTTAAGAACACTTATTAATTCATTAACGTCTTCAACCTTCCTACCGCCAGATCTGACCTCTGGTTCTTCAACTTTTAAAACTTCTAAACGTGAAGAAAAATCTACTCCAGTTTCCTCTATAGGTGTTTCAATAATTTCCTTCTTTTTTGCTTTCATAATATTTGGCAAAGACGCATACCTTGGTTCATTCAACCTAAGATCAGTAGTTATAATACAAGGTAATTTTACATTCAAGGTTTCTAAGCCCCCATCAATTTCTCTAATTACTTTTATTTGATTATCATTTAATTCTAATTTCGATGCAAAAGTAGCTTGTGGCCAATCTAGAAGAGCCGCTAGCATTTGACCTGTTTGATTTGAGTCATCATCTATCGCCTGTTTACCCATAATCACAATATCAATAGCTTCTTTTTCTATTAAATTTTTTAAAATTTTTGCCACTACAAGAGGTTCTGTATTTAAATCATTAACTATATGAACACCTCTATCTCCTCCCATAGCAAATGCAGTCCTAATAGTTTCTTGAGAACCTTTATCACCTATAGAAACAATTATAATCTCTTCAGCCAAACCTGCTTCTTTTAATCTTACCGCTTCTTCTACTGCAATTTCATCAAATGGATTCATAGACATTTTTACGTTATTTGTTTCTACAGCTGAACTATCNGAATTTACTCTGATTTTTACATTATAATCTATTACTCTTTTTACAGGCACCAAAATTTTCATCATATTTTTCCTTTAAATAACAATTATTATAATGATTTATATATAAAATAAAACTTAATTAAAACTAAAAATTAAACAGAAAATAAATACGCTGTTATTAAAATAAGAATAATTGCTAATGCTTGTAAAAAAACTCTAGCCCGCATTAGTTTATTACTCCAGCGTTTATTAAATTCTCCACCTTTTAACATGGAAATTATGCCAATAAATAAAACTATTAACACTGCAAATAAGACTACTAAAATTAAATAAGGCAGTATTATATTTAAAACATCTATCAAAAAATCATTCCTACAATTAATTTAATTAATCAAGCTTAGTAAAGATAATATATTTTTTTTTCCTAATAAATCAATGACATCTTCTCTTTTTAAACCAGAAGCTTTTAAAGATTTAACTGTTTGTGCTCTTGTCCTTTTAGATAACCTAACTCCTTTAGTATCCATAATTAAAGGGTGGTGTAAGTATGTTGGAGATTTAAGCCCTAGAAGCATCTGTAATATTTTATGTATATGAGTAGCAGTGACTAAATCTTCTCCTCTTGTTACTAAACCTATTTTTTGAATATGGTCATCTAATGTCGCAGATAAATGATAAGAAGTAGGGATATCTTTTCTTGCTAATACTACATCACCTATTATTCCTACTGGAACTGTATGCTGCCCTAATCTAATATCATTCCATATTAAATTCCCAAGTTTTTTTGAGGCTGCCCTTATATTTAATCTCCATGCATAACTCAAATTTTGATCGATCTTAGTTTTTCTTTCTTCTACTGAAAGTCTTCTACAAGTACCAGGGTATATAGAATAATCTTCCTCGTGAGGAGCATTACCTGCTCTCATAATTTCAGCTTTAATTTCAGAACGAGAACAAAAACATTGATAAATCATACCCATTTTAAAAAGTTCATTTATAGCTGCTTTATAATCTTCCATATGATCAGATTGGTGTCTGATTTCATTGACGTACTTAATTTCTAGCCAGTCTAAATCTTCATATATTGATTCTTCGAATAACTGGTTTGACCTTTGAGAATCAATATCTTCTATACGCAAAATAAATTTTCCTCCTAACTTTTTTGCGGCTTCATATGCAAATAAAGCTGAAAAAACATGGCCTAAATGCATATGACCAGTAGGACTAGGAGCAAAACGAGTATTATTTGAATATAAATTTAGTTTCATTTTTATTTTTTTAATTATTAATTAACATTTTTATAAAAGATAAATAGAAGTATAATATAAATCAATTTAATGAAAGTTTTAGTTATGAAAAATGAAATTTTAATTACAGGACCAAGTCTAAAACCCTTAGAAAAAAAAGCAGAAATATTAATAATATTTTTTCATGGATGGGGGTCTAATGGAGATGATTTAATACAATTAGCTCCATTATTTGCTAAACATTTTCCTTCTGCCTATTTCCTGAGCCCTAATGGTCCGGAAGAATGTCCACAAAACCCTTTTGGAGGAAAACAATGGTTTGGACTGGATTTTAATAGTGATGGAGGAATAGATAGAAGCAATATGCCACAAAAAGTATCCTCAGCAGCGGAAAATGTGAATAAGTTTATTAATCATTGGCAAAATAAATTATCTATTTCAAATGAAAAAACTATCTTAATAGGTTTTAGTCAAGGTTCTATGTTAAGTTTAGAAATAGGAACAAATATTTTATTTGGTGGATTACTGTGTTATTCAGGTTCCTTCATAAAAAATAATAGGCCTCTTACAAAGAAACATAAAATAATGCTAATTCATGGTGAATTGGATGAAGTTATTCCTATTCAAAGTATGGAAAATGCAAAATCTGCATTAGAAAATTTAGGCGCAACAGTTAATAGCTATATTTCTAAAAACCTTGGGCATAGTATAGATCAAGA
Source organism: Alphaproteobacteria bacterium TMED109 (assembly GCA_002171375.1). GTDB lineage: Bacteria > Pseudomonadota > Alphaproteobacteria > TMED109 > TMED109 > TMED109. Next base: position 15,159 of record NHFK01000027.1, on the reverse strand, counting down.
TGGAATTAATAAGGGCATTGAATTTATTAAAAAATGCAATAAGTAATAGGTATATCGAATATTATTTTAATTATATATGTTTGATATTATATAATTATATTTTAAAGTTATATATGAAATGAGAGACCTGTTTATATGAAAGAGTATCCAGCCCTAATATTAAATGCTGATTATCAACCAATAAGTTATTTTCCCCTTTCCTTGTGGAGTTGGCAAGATTCTATCAAAGCGGTATTTCTAGAAAGAGTCAATATAATTGCGGAATATGAATCTGAAGTGAGATCTTCTAATTTTTCTATGAAAATACCAAGTGTAATTGCTTTAAAAAAATATATTCCGATCTCAAAGAAACCTCCTTTCACAAGGTTTAATCTTTTTTTAAGGGATGATTTTTCTTGTCAGTACTGTGGTGATATTTTTACTAGTAATGATTTAACTTTTGATCATGTTATTCCTAAATCTAAAGGAGGTAAAACAAAATGGGAAAATGTAGTAGCAGCTTGCTCTAAGTGCAATTTAAAAAAAAGTGATTTATTATTATCTGAAGTAAATATGAAACTTATTAAACAACCTTTTACGCCTTCAAATCAACAATTGCAAGTTTCGGGGAAAAAATTTCCGCCTAATTATTTACATAAAAGTTGGATGGATTATCTGTATTGGGATTCTGAGTTAGAAAAAAATTAAGGTAACATTTTTTCAAAATTTTTAACCTCTGGAAGTATCCACTTTGTGGCTTCTGATGAGACTTTAAATACATTTATAGTCATAGAAATTAAATTATAATAACCACATATAGCAACAATATCTATAACAGCATTCAAACCTAATAAGTCGTAAGCTCTATCATAGACTTCATCAGATACATTTTTTTTTATATTTACTTCTGCTGCAAAATCATAAATTATTTGTTCATCTAAATTTTTAAAAATAGGTCTTATACCATTAGCTATTTTATTAATATGTTCTATCTTAATTCCATTCTTTTCTGCTAGAGGAGCATGTTGTTCCCATTCAAATTGAGATGACCAACATCTTCCTGTAGTTATTATTGCAAGTTCAGATAAAGCAGGAGATAAACTACTCTCGTACCGTACATATTTTCCAACTGCCTGTGCATATTTGGCAAAATTTGGATTATTAAGCCAGACCCTAATAGGTCCTAATACATTACCTCTAGGACCATTTATTATTTCTTTATATATATCTAATTGTTCATTATTAAGTTCATCAACTCTCCAATCAGTAATTCTTTTCATAAATTCTCCTATAAATTAATGGTCTTTATAACCTTCTAATAGCCATACTTTATATTCTCTATTATTTTCTTTACTAATAGGCCTATAAATATTTTTTAAAAATGTTACTTTTTTAAAACTAGAAATAAAATGTTTATTATTAGATTCAGATGATACCATTATCCCAATTTCATTTTTTAGATCATTATGTTTTGTAACTAATTCATAATGATCATGAATATATCCATCAGCATTCCATCTAACCCATTTTTTAGGTTTATTTTTCATATAATATAATAACTCTCCCATTACTCTCCTATCATCTGTAACTAATAATGCTTCAGGATAACTCAAATAAATATTTGAGATTTCCAATCCTATGTTTGACCAACCTCTATATTTTTTAAATGGATCCAAGCCAAGATTATGTCTAGCTGTTAAAGGAATTAAAACTGTGAAACAAAGACCTATAGCAATTATTCCGTAATAAATAGCTTTTGTTTTAGGCCAGTATCTATCTATTTGCAATGCTACTAAAACAGTAGCTGGTAAATATGCTATTGCAGCCCAATTAGCATGTGCTCTAGAAATAAAGGCCTGTATCATAATCAAAACCAAGGGAGTAAAAGTTAAAAATATTAAAATTCTTTCTTCTACAGATAATTTTTTATACTTATATAAACTTGCAAATAAAACTATCAGGGTTAAAGGTCCAAAAACCAGGAATTGCTCAAAAAAGAATTTAAATAAATTTTTAAAACTATTACCTGCACCATCAATATTTGCATTGGCCAAAGTATGTTGAGCTGTAATAAAACTGTTATTATAGTTCCAATATAAATGATTAAATATTAATATAAAAAAACCTATAATTATAAGAAATAGATTATTAATAGAAAATTTATTTTTTATTTTAAAAAATATTTCTTTCTCAATTATTAATGCAATAATAAGCGCAATTATAAAATAAATAATTGCATATTTAGACAAGAATCCTAAAGATAATGCTACACAAAATATTAGATAATTTAATTTATTATTATTTGATAATATAATACAACTAAATGACCAAAGAACTATTGAGCTAAAAAATAGTAAAGGAACATCTGTACTTATAAAACCAGAAGAAAGACTAATTCCAGGTACTAAAATCCAAATAGATGCGGCAATAAAACCAGTAGAATACTTTTTACTAAAATTAAAAGCTGTTAATGCTATGAAAAATGCAGATATAGTATGCAAAATAGGTGAACTAATTCTAATACATATTTCAGAATTTCCACATATAGAAGTAAAACTATTTATAAGCCAAGCAAGGAAAGGAGGTTTTGAATAATATCCCCACTCTAAATTTTTAGACCATGTCCAATATTGTGCTTCATCAAAACCTAAATCTAAGTCCGCGTATATCCACAAAAATATTCGCAACAGAAATATAACTATAAGAAAAAATAATAACTGAAAATATGCCTTAGGATTTTTTAGAAGCATATTAGTCACGACTGTTCTTTTAGAGATCTCTTCCTAATTAAATATAAATTTCTTGAATAAATAAATAATCCCGCACCTTGACCTACGATAAAAACAGGATCTTCTTTATAAATAGCATATGCAAAAAGAGTAGCACCGCCAAGTAAAGAAAAATACCAAAAACCAAGAGGAATAATACTTTGTTTTTTAATTTCAGACATGACCCATTGAACAATAAATCTAGCAGAAAAAAAACCTTGCCCTACAAAACCTATAATCATCCAAATTAAGTTTTTATCCATTGATCTACTCCTTTACTTATTTTCGTCTTTTAATTTTATTGGAAATGAAGATCTTCTTATTAACCATGATACACCATATAAATCAACTAATCCTACTCTAAATCTTTGCCAATTACTATATTTTGAAACCCCAGAAGACCTATTTCTATGAGAAACTATATGTGATATTACATCACCTCCATGCCTCCTAGTTAACGCTGGGAGAAATCTATGAATATGGTCAAAATAAGGTAAACTCAAAAATAAATTACGGGAGAAAACTTTTATACCACAGCCGCTATCTGGAGTGGGGTCCTTAAGAATTAGTTTTCTAAAAGTAAGTGCAAGCAATGATGCATATCTTCTTGACCAAGTGTCTTGTCTTTTTTTTCTATGACCTATAACTAAAAGCTCTTTATTAACTTTATGCTCTTCCCATACCTTAAGCATAGAAATAATATCTTTTGGGTCGTTTTGTCCATCTCCATCTAACGTAACAATTAAATTATTATTAGCCTTTTTAACACCCGTCAATAAACCAGCACTTTGTCCATATTGCATTGAATGATGTATTAATATAATTTTGGTTTTTTCAATATTTATTTTTTTTTGTATTAAATTACTGCTTAAATCATCTGAATTATCATCTACAATAATTATTTCTCCTCCTATTTTATCAATAATAGGAAGCAACTCATCTATTAAATTAATAATATTACCTTCTTCATTATAAATAGGTATAACCACTGATATTTTAGAATTCATATTATTAACCTTATTTACTTAATTCTTTAAGTTTTCTTAAAACTAAATTATATTCTTCTGTCCCTTCAGACAACTGAATTAATATTCTATTAAGTAATTGTTCAGCTTTTAAAATATTATTTGATAGAATTTCATTATCAGCAACTACCCATAAAGCAAGAAGATAATTTTCATCAAGAGATAAAATATTTTTAAATAAATCAATAATTTTTTTATTTACAGGTTGATCCTTTTCACTATTAAGTAACATTGATTCAGCTAGCCCCTTTAAAGAATCTAAATTTGTTTCATCTATATCATTTGCTCTTTGATATGCTTTGATAGCTTGATCAAATTGTCCTAAAACGTTATACGAACGTCCTAATTTATTCCAGTCATCAATATTAGAACTATCACTAGAATATAGCCTTTCTGATAAACGGGAAACCATTGATAATATTTGTTCATTCTCTCTTTCATTTAGGTTTTTAGAGATTTGATTAACTTGTAATTCAATTTGTTTCTTCCATGGCGCCTCATCAGGAGCTGATATTATTATTCTTTCCCATTCTTTTTTTGCTAACTGAATATTACCATTTTGAAAATCATATAATCCTATGTAAAATCTTGTTAAAGCTCCTATTTCAGTATCTATATCTGATAATTTAGAGGCTTTTTCAAAAACCTCTTTAGCCTCATTAGTTATTACTAATTTATCTTCTTTACTAACTATATTTTGAATTATAGCTTCACCATAAGATAAATAAATTGCAGCGTTTAATTTTTCAGTATAATTTTCTATAATATATTTCCATATTTTTATAGCTTGCTCGGTCTTGTTTAAAGCACTTAAAGTGTTAGCTTTGAGGATATAGAGCTCAATGCTATCTTCAGTACTTAAAATTCTATGATCTATATCTTGAATAGCTCTTTCATAAAAAATAGGCGGTACAGCGTTATCTGTTCTCTGAGATAAAGGTAAATCTGGCAAGCCTGGTTGTCCGTTAAAATAATAAAACAAAATAGAAAGAATTATAATTAAAGGGATAGAAATAAATTTAATACCTTTGTTTAGAGATATATTCTCATTCATTGGCTTAACAACTTTATTAGTAGTATATTTTAAGACCCTCTTAGAAAGTTCATTTTGTATAGAGTTGAATTCTTGTTCACTAATTAAACCTAGTTTGAGATCCTCCTCAATTTCAGAAAATTGATGCTTAAAAATATTTTTATTTACCTCAGTGACTGAAAGTCTCTTATCCGACTTTTTCATAAATAAAATAATTAACAATGAAACAAATAATGTAAATATGATTACTATAACAAAAAAAGAGATCATTCTTTTAGCTCTCTATCTATTATTTTTTTAAGCTTATCTTTTTCTATATTAGTTAAGTTCACATTTTCTTCCTTAATTAAAGGATTTTTTCTTAAAAAAATAAAAGTTGTAAAAAAACCAAAAATAACAAATATTAGTGGACCAACCCATAATAAAATATTTTTAATAGTAAAAGTGGGTTTTAATAGAATAAACTCACCATATCTCTCTACCAAAAATAGCTTTATCTCCTCCTTAGATTTTCCCTCTTCTAATTTATCTAAAACTAATTTTTTTAAATCTAAAGCAAGTGGAGCATCGGAATCTAATAGTGATTGGTTTTGGCAAACTAAACATCTAAGCTCTTCATATAACTCATAAGCTTCTATATTGTCAGCTTTATAACTAACTTGTGAGTGAGTAAGAGCAATACTAGAAAAAATAAAAAATACAGTTAATATTATAAATTTCAATTTATTCTCACTTAATACTATTTAAAATAGGTAAAATAGTATTTTTCATATCATATTCTAATATTGGACCAACATGCCTATACCTTATATTTCCATTAGCATCTATAACAAAAGTTTCTGGCACCCCATATACTCCTAAATTTATTGATTGAATACCATCTTCATCTCTACCAATAGCGTAAAATGGATTACCGCTTAATTTTAATACTTTCATTGCATCTTTTTTATCATCTTTATAATTTATACCAAATATTTTTATATTATATTTAGCGCTCATTGCTAACAAAAATTCGTGCTCTACTTTACAAGGAGCACACCAACTTGACCATACGTTTATCAAAGAAGGTTCTTTTAGCATTAATAAATTTTCCCTATTAAATAATTTATATTCTGCAAGTTTTTCTAATTTAATTATAGGTAGGCTCTTATCTATCAAAACTGAAGGCAATTCTGATGGGTCTTCTTTAAGAATTAACTGCCTAAAAAAAAATATAACTAAAATAAAAAAAAATACTAATGGCAAAGAAGAATAAATTTTTTTCATTTATTAACAGTCGCTGAATTTATTTTAATAGTATACCCTAATCTATGTTTTCTATCAGTTAAAGATAAAATACCACCAAGTGCCATACATGCAATACCAAACCATATCCAATTTAAAAAAGGAGAATAATAAACTCTTAATGTATAGCTTTTATCATTATTTATACTTTCTCCTAAGACAATATATAAATCAAAAATATAATTAGACATTATTGCAGGCTCACTAGTATTTACTTGTGATGCAGGATAAAAGCGTCTTTCAGGATATAAAAACTCCTTATTTTTATCTTTTTGTAATACTTCGAACGTACCTCTCTCTGCAATCCAATTAGGGCCATTAACATTATTTACTGATAAAAAATTCAATTCTATATTATTAATAATGACTTTATCGCCAATTGTAATTGGTTGTTCAATATCTATCCTCCAGGCACTAGAAACTGTTACACCTATAACAAATATTGCTACACCTATATGAGCTAAACTCATCCCATAGGCTGATCTAGGTAAATTTAAAGATCTATTTATAAACTTCTTAAAAGATATCTTTATCCCTACTTTCATTATAAATTCATATATTGTTCCTAAAATTAACCAAAAGCCTAAAAATACTCCAAGAAAAGCTGAAGCAGAGCCATTATAAATAAAAACTAAAATGGAAGTTAAAATTATAGAACATAAAAATACAGCAACAATTCTCTCCATAATATTTTCTAGTTTTGCTCTTTTCCAAGATAACATTGGACTAAATGCGCATAATAAGATTGCAGGAACCATCAAGGGTATAAAAACTGCTTCGAAATATGGAGGCCCTACAGAAACTTTAGAATTATTTATTGCGTCTATAAAAATTGGATACAATGTTCCAAGTAAAACAGTTGCAGCTGCAGATGCAAAAATAATATTGTTTATCACTAATGCTCCTTCTCTACTTAAAGGTTGAAATAAGCTTCCTGATTTTAAATGGGATGCTTTTTTAGCAAATAATAATAATGCACCCCCAGTGAAAAAGATTAAAAGCATTAGAATATATAATCCTCTAGAAGGGTCAGATGCAAAAGAATGAACAGAAATTAATACACCAGATCTAACTATAAATGTTCCTAATAAGCTAAAAGAAAATGCTATAATTGCTAATAAAATTGTCCAGGCTTTTAAAGTATCTCTTTTCTCTGCAACTATTGAAGAATGTAATAAAGCTGTTGCCGCTAGCCATGGCATAAAAGAAGCATTTTCTACAGGATCCCAAAACCACCAACCTCCCCAGCCTAATTCTCTATAAGCCCACCAAGAGCCCAAAGCTATTCCAATAGTTAAAAATACCCATGCTATTAAAGTCCAAGGTCTAACCCATTTCACCCAAATAGTATCCACCTTTCCAACTAGTAACGCAGCTATAGAAAAAGAAAATGTTACAGATAAACCAACATATCCTAAGTATAAAAAAGGAGGATGTATAGCTAACCCAAAATCCTGCAATATTGGATTAAAACCTTCACCTTCTACTTCTGGAAAAAATAATCTTATGAAAGGGTTAGATGTAAACAAAATAAAGCTTATGAATGCTGATGCTATTAAACCCTGACAAGATAATACAAGTGATATTAATTTTAATGGAAGTTTCCTGCCTAATAGTGCTACTGCAGCACTGTAAAATGTTAGTATTAAAACCCACAAAAGCAAAGAGCCTTCATGGTTACCCCATACTCCGGATATTTTGTAAATAAGCGGTTTTAATGAATGAGAATTTTTTGCAACCAAAGAAACTGANAAATCTGAAGTTATATAAGCATAAACTAACGAAAAAAAAGATAAGAGTATTAATATAAAGCTTAAATAAGCAGTTATAAAGGAAGATTTCATAAGACTATTAGAATTAAAGCGTACTCCCAAAGCAGGTATCATAAATTGAAACAAAGATATAGTAAGAACTAATGCTAAACAATAATGTCCTAATTCTATTATCATACTTTATTCTTCCCCTTTCCAATTTCCATTATCTCTTAAAGCATCTGCTACTTCCGGTGGCATATAATTTTCATCATGTTTAGCTAATATTTTATCAGCTAAAAATACACCATTTTTATTTAATTTTCCTTCGCAAATAACTCCCTGTCCCTCTCTAAATAAATCAGGTAATATTCCAAAATAATTAACGGTTAAATAGTTTTTTCCGTCCTCAACTATGAACTCTATCTTTGAAGAACCAATAGAAATGATAGATTCTTCTTTTACCAATCCTCCTATTCTAATTACCTTATTATTTACATCTTTTATCTCTAATAACTCAGTTGGTGAATAAAAATATATNAGAGAATCTCTACTTGCAGTAAGAATGAGAAANCCAGATATACTAATTGCAATAAAAGCCAAAAATAATACTGATAATCTTTTACGTCTCTTTAATTTAGCTATATTCATTATTATATATTTTTATTATTTGATTCTATATCAAAATTATAAATATCTTTATTAACTTTTTTAAATGCTAGTAGACTCTTCACTCCAATTACAAATAGTGCAAAAAAAGTAAAACAATATGCTGAATAAACAAATATTAGATGATCTTCCATGATAATCCCAATTTTAATTTAATTTTTTAATAAATAATTTTTTCAATTTTCTATGATTTAACTCAGTTTGAACATTTATCAATAAAAATGAAAAATAAAAAAATAAAAACCCAAATGCCATTAGAACTAGAGGGATCATCATGTCAATATGTATACTAGGTCCGTCCAATTTTATAACACTAGCAGGCTGATGAAGAGTGTTCCACCAATCAACCGAGAATTTTATTATAGGAAGGTTAAATGCTCCCAATAAAGTTAATATTGCTCCCGCACGAGCACCTTTATATTCATCTTCAAAAGCTCTAACTAAAGCAATATGTCCCATATAAATTAAAAATAAAATAAATACAGAAGTTAAACGTGCATCCCAAACCCACCAGGTTCCCCATGTAGGTTTACCCCATATAGAACCGGTAACTAAAGCAATTAAAGTAAACATTGCTCCAATAGGCGCACTACATTTTGACAGTATATCAGCTAATGGGTGCCTCCATACTAGTGAAAATATGCTCATTATTGTCATGCTTAGATATACCATCATAGCCATCCATGCAGCAGGCACATGAACATACATTATTCTTACAGTTTCACCTTGTTGATAATCGGGTGGAGAATTATACAAGCTAAACCAAAGCCCTATGAAAATAAAAATAAACATCCCTATTAGAGAAAAGGGATATACATTTTTTGCAAATATTCTAAACCTTGACGGATTCGCTAAAAAATTAAATATATTTTTCATAATACTGCTCTTATTCCCATCCTAGACGAAGAGATCTAGAAGCTAAAAACGGAGATACTAACAAAGAAATAGGAAATATTGCTGATAAAGCATATAGATGTCCTTTTCCTCCTAAGCCAGAAATCTCAGCTGAAATAGCTCCTGACCCTAAAATTAAAACTGGTAGCATTAACGGCAATAATACTAATGCTGTTAATACTCCTCCTTTACCTATAGCACAAGATAGAGCAGCTGGAGTTGCTCCTATCAAAGTAAGGGAGGGAGTTCCTATTAAAAGTGTTATAGCTAATATCCACCAATATTCATAATCTAATCCCATTATTAAAGATAATATAGGAGAAAGTAACACTATTGGTAGCCCATTAGTTAACCAATGTGCCAAACATTTTGATAAAACAATTATTTCCATTGACATACCTGATAAAACAATTTGCTCTAGAGAACCATCTTCAAAATCAGATCTAAATAATCTGTCTAAAGATAGCAAAGAAGCAAATAAAGCAGCCATCCATATTGCTCCACCGGCAATAGTAGTTAATAAATTCGTATCTGTGCCCGAGGATAGAGGAAACATTATTATTGCTAATAAATAAAATAAAATGGCCGCTCCTGTATCGCTTGCCCCTTTTATTACTAAATTAATATCTCTATAAACTAATCTAAAAAATAATCTCATCAGTTTCTCTTATATTTCTTCATAAATTCCATTTTTCTATGTTACGCTAATAAGTATTCTTTAGTATTAGGTAGGTGAAAATTTTCATGTGTTGCGCAAATAATTGAACCCCCAGAATTAATGTGTTTACTCATAATTGAAATTAATATTTCTTTATTTTCCATATCTAAATATGTTGTAGGCTCATCCATAAACCAAATTTTAGCGGGACAAAAAGATAGCCTTAACAAACTTAACCTTCTTTTTTCTCCGGCAGATAACCAAGAAGCTGGACAATCTAAAAATTTTCCAAATGAAAAAACTTTTACTGCCTCATTAAAAATATTTTTATTTACAGACCATATTTTCATAAAGAACATAAGATTTTCTCTAACAGTTAATGACCCTTTTATGGCATCAAAATGGCCTAACCAAGATATAAGCGGTTTTTCAGAATAATATGCTGGAAGAATTTCTTCTCCATACCATAAAAGTTTTCCACTTGTAATAGGATANAAGCCTGCAAGACATCTTAATAAAGATGTTTTTCCAGAACCATTTTTACCTTTAATAATTATACTTTCACTTGAATCTAATGAAAAACTTAATGAAGAAAATATATTNCGCCCACTTCTATCAAAAGATAAATTTTGAGCATGTATTATATGTTTATTAATCAAAATAGATACCCAATATCATTCATAAGTTCTAGTATCTTCTATAACTAATCCATCATTTGGAATTGTATCTTTAGAAACTATTTCAACCTCAGCTCTTAATTTTAGCTCCGCTTTTGCTTCTTCTATAATTATCTTTTCTAATTCATTGTCTATATTTTGAGCTTCAACTAAAATTTTNATTGTATCTTTATGATCAACATTACCCACTACTAATCTTAACTTAGATACATTCTTTATTTTATTTGATATTTTAGCAATTTGTTCTGGCCTTACAAACATACCTCTTACTTTTGTAGTTTGATCAGCTCTTCCCATCCAACCTTTTATCCTCATAGCAGTTCTACCGCATACGCTATCTTGTTTAATGACNGCAGATAAATCTCCTGTAGCAAATCTAAATAATGGATATTCATGATTTAAATTAGTTACAACTAATTCTCCTACTTCACCATCAGATAAGACTACATCAGATCCCGGCCTAACTATTTCAATAATTACTCCCTCATCGCAAAACATTCCTTCATTTTCCCAAGTTTCATATGCTACTAATCCTAAATCAGCAGTACCATAAGATTGAAGTACTGGACATCCAAGCTCACTTAAAATGGTTTTTAAAGAAGGTGGACAGGCCTCTCCTCCCACTAATCCAGTTTTCATAGATGAAACATCTATATTACTTTCTTTTCCTTTTTCAAGAATTGTTTTTAAAAAAGAAGGAGTTCCTACATATCTGTTAGGTTTTAATTTATTTATAGCTTGTATCTGCTGTTCTGTATTACCTATACCTCCAGNTATTACACAAGCACCTATATAATTTGCNCCCTGNTCCATCATCTCTCCTGCAGGAGTAAGGTGATAAGAAAATGTATTATAAACTATATCTCCTTCAATAAAACCTGCCGCTTTCATTGCTCTAGACATTCTCCAAAAATCATTGCTGCCGCCCGGATCATATATTGGTCCAGGTGAAACAAATAAATTTTTAAAATGGTTTACAGGTTTTGTGGTCAGTCCTCCTAAAGGAGGAATTTTATTTTGCAACTCGGATAGTTCAGATTTCCTTGTTATTGGAATCTTTTGTAAATCTTNTTTATTTAATATTTCTCCAGGAATAATTTCAGAAAGAACAGGTTTCCAACCNTCTGAGTGTTTTTTTGCANTATNCAGNAGTNTTCTCAGTTCNTTAAATTGATCATTTTCTCTTTCCTCGGCAGNTCTACGTTCTANATCTAAATTTTCTTTTTCCATAATAAAATTCCAGTCTATTTATCACTTTAAGNATCATAAATATATGTATATATATGATAATATATAACATCTATAAAACCATACATCTATAATAGATTTCAGTACGTACACTTTATAAACAATTNATTTGAGGTTTGTATGGTAGAAAAATATAAAAATACATCCGGATTTAATAACAATTTTTTGTCAAAATCTATGAATTCCCCCTTATTATCCAAGGATCAGGAACAGTCCCTTACCAAATTATGGAAAGACAACAAAGATCCAAAAGCTTTAGAAAAAATAATACTTTCTTATAGTAAATTAGTTATAAGAATTGCATCGCAATTTAAACATTATGGATTACCATTTAATGATTTGTTGCAAGAAGGTCATATAGGTTTACTGCTTGCTTTAGATAAATTTGACCCTTCAAGAGAATTAAGGTTCTCAACTTATTCTAGATGGTGGGTTAAAGCTACAATACAAGAATATGTTCTAAAAAACTGGTCAATAGTAAAAACCGGTTCAAGTTCAGCTCAAAAATCATTATTCTTTAATTTAAGAAGGTTTAAAGTTAACGGNGTAATAAGTCATAAAGAAAGAAAAAAAATGGCTAATCTATTAGGAGTGAAAGAAAAATTTATTTCTGATAGAGAAAATCATATTCTTATGAAAGATGCTTCTTTAAATGCTCCGTTAACATCCGATACTGTAGAGGAATGGCAAAGTTTTTTAGTTGATAATAAGCAAGAATCTCCAGAAGATGCTTTTATCAAAAATGATGAAAAAACTAAAAAGAAAGAATGGCTTACCCAAGCCTTATCCTCTCTCAATGAAAGAGAAAAAATAATTATAAACTCCCGTCATATATGTGAAACTCCTTTAACATTAGAAAATATTGGTAAGGATCTTAAAATTAGTAAAGAAAGAGTAAGACAAATAGAAGCCTCAGCTATTAGTAAACTAAAGTTAAGAATAAAAAATCTAGTATTAGAAAAAGAAAATAAAAGCAAGAATATTAATTTATGTAGCTTCTCTGGTTAACTCTGTATTGTCTCTAGCAACATTCCCTCTTTATTAAAAAGAGCAGCAAAAACTTGGTCTTCCCCACCATCAAGAGTAACACAAAATTTTCCAGAAGCTAATCCTCTCCTTTTTGGATCATACCCTCTTATCAACCTTGATAGATCATTATATGGTTGGTCTAAATTTGCAAAACCACCTCCCCACCAAAGTTCATCGCCCTGTTCTTCTAAAGATTTGTTTCTAGCTAATCCTGCTGAAACAAATAAAAGATTCTTTTCATCATTATAAGCTAGACGTTTTAATGAAGTCATATATTTAATATGACCCGGGTTATTATCTATTGCTAAATTTATCTCGACAGATGCCCTAGATAGTGCAGAAGCGCCATCTCTGGCCGCATGATGTAATAAAGATGATGAAATATTATATGATTCTAAAATTTCATCTAAACCTCTACTATACATCCAATCAACTAATTCCAGGGGATTAGGAGACATATGAAGCTCTCTAGACTTATCTAATAACTCTTCATAACACCCTCTTAAAAAAACAATATCTCCTATATCAAATGAACTATTAGTCATAAAAATTGCTCTCAATTTTAAGGCAATATCAATAACTTTTTTAGATTCATTAATTTTATTATTATTTCTACCTATTAAATTTCCTGTAAATACTAACCTATCATTTAAATTAGACTTTTCTATAATTTGATTGCATATACTTTGAAAAAGTTCCGCTTTTCCATTAACGGCCCCAATAGCCCANACNCGTTCAAAAGAACCTAAATTATGATTTCTNATATTGCTGTTATATATTTTTTTTTCATAATCAGTATGAGCTTTTAAATCATAATTGCCCATAGANAGCCTCTTTCATTTATATATTAGCCTTAAGGTTTTCTTCAGTTTTTTTTATAGCATCTTCTATGGCTATATCATGTACAGCTACCATTTCACGAACAAAACGATCTAATGCCATTTCGTATAATTGTCTTTCACTATATGACTGCTCTNGATCTCCTTCTCCTCTAAATAAATCTCTTAAAACTTCTGCAACTGAAGTTGGGTCTCCTTTATTTAATTTATCTTTATAATCTTTTTCTCTTTTAGCCCACATTGTTTTTCTAATACGCGCTTTTCCTTTTAAAGCATTCAATGCATTTTTCATCTCTTCTTTATCAGAAATTGCTCTTAAACCTAATTCATTTAATTTATCAATNGGAATTCTTAAAGTCATTCTTTCTTGCTCAAAAAATACTACTAAAAACTCAATTTTACTTTTTAGAATAGTTTGCACTTCATAATCTATAGCTTTTCCTAAGCCATGCTTAGGATATATTAACCAATCACCAACTTTAAATTTTTCTTCAACCTTATCCATTACTTCCTCTAATATTTAATTAAGTTACTCACCTGGTTTATCAGAATAAAACTTTTCAAATTTATTTTCTACACCTTGGTATTCTTCTGCATCACTAGATTGCTCTTTCTTTTCTGTAAGGTTAGGCCAAATATTTGATTGAGTCGCATTTAAATCAATCCATTTTTCAGCACCAGAGTCTGAGTCTGGTAGAATAGCTTCTGCAGGACATTCAGGCTCACAAACTCCACAATCTATACATTCATCTGGATTTATAACTAACATATTTTCACCTTCATAAAAGCAATCTACTGGACATACCTCTACACAATCAGTGAATTTACATTTTATGCAATCCTCAGTCACTACATAAGTCATTAATATACCTCATTTCAATTATTTATTTTATTTAACACTTTTTGTTTTGCTTCAATTCGATCTCTATCTTCTACATGAATAAGACCTGCAATTCTTCTAATAAGCATATCTTCAGCAGCATCCAATTCACCGTCAACATATGCCAATTCCCATAACATCTCAAGCAAAGTAATTCTTTTTTCAATCTCCCAAGACTCTTTTATTATCCTAGTAAAACCATATAATTGAGAGGAGTTTTCTGCTAAATTTTTTCCTTCATTATAGATCTTGTTTGCTTCACTTGCGTCTACATTAAATTGTTTTTGAATTAAAACTAAAATTAATTTTTTTTCGTTTTCATCAAATACGCCATCCATAGATGCCGCTTCACATAAAAGCGCAGTACAGGCTACTTTATATTCATCATTAGGACTTTCAACTTTAACATTTGTATTTTTAAAAAT
>NHFK01000026.1 GCA_002171375.1 Alphaproteobacteria bacterium TMED109 | reverse complement strand
TTCCCTGTCAGCTTGAAACCATAACTCATTTAATCTTCCTGGCATCGCATCTTTCTTGACTCCTAATGAAGGTACAGCCCAACTATGTAATACGTCAGTTGCAGTCACTTGAACTTTTATTACTTTACCAACAGGAACAACGACTCTTGTATCGGTCGTTAACAATCTCGTATATGGCCTATCTTCGCCTTCAATATCTTCTTTATCTTGAACCAACCAAGCATCATAAGTAAAATTACCATGATCTGGGTATTCATATGACCAATACCATTGATGTCCTATTGCTTTTAATGTCATATGTGCTTCAGGAATTACATCAGCTTTATAAAGTAACTTAAAAGATGGAACAGCCATTACAACTAAAATTAAAACTGGAATTGCTGTCCATGCTATTTCTAAGAATGTATTATGCGTGGTCTTAGTAGCTTTTGGGTTAGCTTTAGTATTAAATTTAACAACAATTATAGCTATTAACACTAAAACAAATAATGAAATTGCAGTAATAAGCCAAATCAAACCATTATGAAAAGTTACCATATCTGCCATAACTGGAGAAAAGGCTTCCCTTAGATTTAATCCCCATGGGTGAGCTGCACCCATATTTTCCTCTGATAAAGCCTGGTTTGAAATAAATATTGTAAAAAATGAGCTTAAGATAATTTTTAAAGTGATAAAAACACGCATTATAGAACCTCTTAGTAAAATTAAACTATTTATTACTTAATAATATAACATAAATAATATTTATCATAATCATTTAGCAATCTATTTAAGGTAAATCAAGGTTATTATAAAATTTAAATTAATTAATATATAAAATAGATTTATATTTAAATTTAAATAAAAATGTATTATTATTTTTTATTTGATATTATAAAATAAAGATAATTTCTAATACATAAATTGCGGAGTATATTAATGTCTTACGATAAAGAAAAATATTTTCAAGACCATGTAAACACATGGAAAACTTTTGTTAAATTTAGCACGTATGGAACCATTGGAGTTATTGCTCTAGTAGTATTAATGGCTATTTTTTTAGTCTAATTTTATTTTAAGGAGCCTAAATATCTTCATTATTCATAAAGTAATATATTTATTAAAAAAAATTATTGTTTTAACTACAATTCTTCTTTTTGTAAGTTGTAGTGATTATTCTTTCAATGAGTTGAATCCTTTCAAGCTGTTATGTTCTGGTGAATTTGATTCTAAAACTAATAGTTGCAGTATAGAAACAGATTTTCCTGACCCAACTAAGAAATAATTTATTAGTAGATTATGCATGTTAAATGAAGAAGAAATCATAGAAGAATTATTATTATTGAACTCTTCAATAGTACATGATGCACTTAGAATTGAAAATTATTCAAATCANACTCTTCCTAATGAGATAATACCTTTGCAATTTGAAAATATAATTGCTGGCAAAGTTTGGACNATATCAGGTTCTCTTAAAAAAAATATANAAGAATNNNANTCATTACTATCTTGGACTAATTTTCTATCTAACGCACAAGATAATTCAATTATAGTTTGCCAACCAAATAACCATGAAATAGCTCTCATGGGCGAATTATCTGCAGAAACACTTAAACTAAAAAATATTAGAGGNTATATTACAGATGGAGGATGTAGAGATGTTACAAGAATAAAGACAGAAATTAAATTACCTGTTTATTGTCGTTTTACTACTCCAAAAGACGTCACTGGAAGGTGGATAGTTGAAGAAATGGGTACTTCAATTGTAATTGGTGATGTCAAAATAGATACAGGTGATTATCTTATAGCAGATGAAGATGGTATAGTAATTATACCCAATAATATAATTGATAAGATTATAATTAGAGCAAAAAATGATTTAAATTCAGAGAATAAAATGCGNGAAGCTATTTTAAATGGTACAGACCCTAAAGAAGCATACTTAAAATATGGTAAATTTTAATATACTGAGGATTTTAAAATGAGAAANAATGAAATAATTGATGAAATATCAGGCTTTACTATGCCTTCTGCTTCTAAATTTGATGTGTTTAAATTATTTAGCCTAAAAAATAGAACTATTGTTATAACTGGTTCAGCACAAGGAATTGGAAGGGTAGCAGCCATAGCGTGCGGAAAAGCAGGTGGTAATATTGCTATTACTGATAAAGATCTCAAATCTGCTAAAAAGCTAGAAAATGAGTTAAGAGATGCAGGCATTAAAGCAAAAGCATGGGAACTTGATGTTATTATAGAAAATAAAATTACAGAAGTATTTGATAGTATAAACTCTCATTTTGGATCTTTAGATGTTCTAATAAATAATGCTGGAACTGCTAATAGAAATCCTACAGAAGAAATGAAAACAGAAGATTTTGAACATATAATTAAACTTAATTTAACTAGTAGTTTTATTTGTTGCCGAACGGCATNTAAGTATATGTTNAAAAATAATAAAGGNTCTATTATAAATATTTCTTCAATTATGGGAGTTACAGGAGGTGGACCAGCNCCTAATTCTCCTTATCATGCNTCAAAAGGAGCACTTGTAAATCTTANTAGGTCTCTTGCAAATGAATGGGGGGAAAAAGGTATAAGAGTAAATTCAATAGGNCCAACTTACACTAAAACTAGACTCATAAAGGAACTAAACGCGAATAAAGATAAATTAAATCATATCATTGATAGAACTCCTTTGAAAAGATTAGCTGAGGTTTCAGAAATGGCAGGTGGTATTTTATTTCTAGCCTCTGATGCATCTTCAATNGTAACAGGACATACTCTAATGTTAGATGGCGGTTGGTCAGCAATATAGAAAATACANTTACTAATGACAATTAAAAAAACAAATCACTTTTCAGAATTAAATGATGCCCAAAAAGAGGCTGTCGAAACGGTAAATGGTCCACTTCTTGTTTTAGCTGGAGCAGGAACTGGCAAAACAAGAGTTTTAACGTCAAGACTATCTTATATCTTACAAAACAAAATAGCTCATCCTTCTGAGATTTGTACCGTAACATTTACTAACAAGGCAGCAAATGAAATGAGAATGAGAGTAGAAAAAATGATTGGAAATTCAATAGCTGGTTGGTGGTTAGGAACATTCCATTCTTTAGCTGCAAGAATATTACGAGCAAACGCCGAGCTAGTTAACCTTAAAAATACATTCACTATTATTGATACGGATGATCAAATTAGGCTNATAAAACAGATNCTTTCACTTGAAAATATAGATGAGAAGAGATGGCCTGCTAGAAGTTTATTATCTATAATTCAAAGATGGAAAGATATGGGTCTAAACCCAATAGATGTAAAAGATGCATTTCATAGTGGTACGGACTTTGCCAATAATCAGGCTATTAAATTATATAAATTATATCAAAACCGTTTAATAACACTTAATGCTGCTGATTTTGGTGACCTTCTACTTCATGTGATAACTATCTTCCAGAGAAACTCTGATATTAAAAGTTTATATCAAAATAAATTCAAGTATATTTTAGTAGACGAATTTCAAGATACAAATGCTTCCCAATACTTCTGGCTAAAAAGTCTAGCTGAAAAGCATAAAAATTTATGTGCCGTAGGTGATGATGACCAATCTATTTATTCATGGAGAGGAGCTGATGTAAGTAATATACTTAATTTTGAAAAAGACTTTCAAAATACTAAAACTATTAGACTTGAAGAAAATTATAGATCTACTGGAAATATCCTTGCTGCAGCTTCAGGATTGATATCTAAAAACCAAAGTAGACTTGGTAAAACTTTATGGACAGAGGGCGATATAGGTAATCTAATCAATATTAGAACTGTATATGACGGAAAAGAAGAAGCAGAGTCTATCAGTGATGAAATTGAAGCATATCAAAGAAATAATAATAGTATAAATAATGTAGCAATATTAGTAAGAGCTGGTTTTCAAACGAGAACATTTGAAGAAAGGTTTTTAAAAATAGGTCTTCCTTATCAAGTAGTAGGNGGCNTAAGATTTTATGAAAGACTAGAAATTAGAGATGCTATTGCTTACTTAAGATTNATTAATTCATCTGACGACCAATTAGCTTTTGAANGAATAATTAATAAACCTAAAAGAGGNTTAGGCGATAAAACTATTAGACAGATAGAGCAATATTCTAGNTCAAGTAAATTAAACTTAGAAATGGCAGCTAGAAAATTATCTGAAACAGACGAACTAAGCTCAAAAGCAAGTTCAACTATTAGACTTTTTTCTAAAAATTTAGATAAATGGAGAATTGACTTAGTAGGCAAAAAATTNGGTGAACTTGTAGAAATTGTTCTGGAAGAATCTGGTTACATAGAGATGTTAAAAAAAGATCGTTCTATAGAAGCCCCAGGAAGATTGGATAATCTTAAAGAATTAGTAAATGCAATAAATGAATTTGAATCACTCCAAAACTTTTTAGAACATATTCAACTTGTTATGGAAGGAGCTAATAATCAGGANATAGAAACTGCTAAAATAATGACTCTTCATGCTGCGAAAGGTCTAGAATTTCCATTAGTATTTTTACCAGGTTGGGANGAAGGNTTATTTCCTAACCAGAGGTCTATAGATGAAAATGGGGAAAGTGGCTTAGAGGAAGAAAGAAGATTGGCATATGTAGGTATTACTCGCGCTAAAAGCGATCTATGGATATTTAATGCAAATTCTAGATTAACTCATGGTCAATGGATAGACTGTATTCCTTCAAGATTTCTAGATGAACTTCCTGAAAAAAATATAAATAGATTCTCTTCTTACTCACATAACTATAATTTTAAATCTTCAATAGCTTCAGAGTGGTTAGCAGCAAATAATAAAAAAGTAATAAACCACTTTCAAGATAATAAATACGATAATAATGATACTAATTTTAAATTAATGGAAAGAATATTTCATCAAAAATTTGGTTATGGAAAAATAATAGATATTGACGGAGATAAAGTTACTATAGATTTTGAAAAAGCAGGAGAAAAAAAATTAATGCTAACTTTTATAGAAAAAATATAAAAATACAGTGAAATTTATTTGGGCACTAAAACTCAAGCTTGATAATGAATTTAGAGAAAATGTTGAAGAATTACTTATTTCTCAAAATGCTACTATTACATCTTTAGATTCAGAAAATAGATCTGATATATTACAACCAGAATCTTATGACACTTATGCATTTTTCGTCAAAAAACCAACTGATATTTTTATAAAAACATTATTACTAGATTTTAAAATTAATCCAAAAACATCTATTTTAAAAAAAATTAAAATTAAAGATATTTATAAAAATAATATTACACCTCTAAATCCAATAGCTATTGGTCGTTTTACATTTTTAGAATGCAAAAACTTAACAAATTTCAATATATATAAAAATATTATAATACCCCCAGGCCTTGGTTTTGGTACAGGGCATCACCCTTCTACTAGAGGCATTATATATTTACTAAATAAAATTTACTTAAAAAAATATATTAAAAATATTAATTTAATTGATATTGGATGTGGATCAGGAATTCTAGGAATAACTATGGCTAAATTATGGAAAAAAAAAGTAGAATTAATTGATATAGATAAACAGGCAATAAATACTTCNGTCTCNAATGCAAAATTAAATTTTTTGGATACATTCATTAATGTTAAAAAAGGAAACGGATTGAATAAAACTAATAAATTGAAATATNATATTATTGTAATAAATATTTTAGCAAAACCAATTTTAACAAATATTAAATNAATAAGTAAAAAATTAGATAAAAATGGTAGAGTAATTATTTCAGGTTTAATTCAAGATCAAAAATTTATGATACTTAANAAATTAAGATTAATGGGACTAATATTAGAGCTAGAATATAAAATAGGAAATTGGGTATCTCTATTAATTAAAAAAAATTAAATCAACCACCATTCTTTTGAGTATATTTCTGAAGAATTAATATTATTATAAAAAATATTGTTTTTATTTTTAGGTTTATAATTTATTAAAGAACTTATTATTCTTCTAATATATTTACTTTGAGCCCTCTTTCCAAGAGATAATTTCTCAATAGAATATTCAAATTTTTTATATTTACTAATTTGTAAATTGTTAATTTTAATNAAAGAAGATTTGTTTAAAAATTCATATTTCATATATTTTCTCNTTGATNTACTTATGGCAGTTTGGATTTCATATGGGGAGGAGAATACTCAAACTGCCATTGTATATATAAAATAATAATAATTTGAAATAAGTAGATGATAATATCATCAGGGGAGGAATAACAAACTATTATTATTATCCAATTATATAAAATAGTATGTACATAATTAGTAACATTAATGTTACAAATAAGGCATGCAAAAAACACATGAGAAAATGATAATTTATAGAAAAATAAGCATACCTANCCCAAAAAACTAATATTTGGCCTTATATACATCAATACAGTTATGTTTTCTTAGCATGGCTATAAAATTGTTTAAGATTGTTTTGTAAAATATTTAAGTTCANTTATATATATTAGTATTATGAATAATAATTTTACTACTATTAAAAGAATAAAATTTATCCAGAATTATTTAACTAAAAATAATTTGGACGGATTTATTCAACCAAGAGCTGATAGCTATTTAGGTGAGTATGTTCCTGAATGTGATGCAAGACTTAAATGGTTAAGTGGTTTTTCTGGTTCTGCTGGAATAATATTAATACTTCGTAATCAAGTCATTTTATTTGTAGATAGTAGATATACAATACAAGCAAAAAATGAAACAAAAAATACAGGTATTAAAGTTATTTTATCCTCCAAACANTCACTTGAAAAATATATAGTTTCTAACGCAAAAAAATATAATAAAATTGCTTATGATCCATGGCTTCACTCATACTCATATATCAAAGGAATATTAAATATTGGGAANAAATATAATATTCAATTTTTATCATTAAAAGAAAATCCTATAGATTTATTTTGGAATAAAGATAGAAATAAAATTCCTAATTCTAAAATTAATATACACCCAATAAAATACGCAGGTATNAACTCAACAAGTAAAATTAAAAAGTTATGTATATATNTGAAGGAATTAAATGTTAACGCATATATNTTAAACCANCCAGATGCTATAGCATGGTTGCTTAACATTAGAGGTATGGACCTNAATCACACTCCTATTATTCTAACGAGGGCAATTATATTTAGTAATGGTAATATATTTCTGTTTATTGACTCTTCACGAATAGATAAAAAAATTCAAAGACATTTAAAAAATAATATAAAAATTTATCCTACAGATAGTATTGTTAAAGAAATTATAAAAATATCAAAAAATAACAATAAAATTCTTATTGACCCTGGTAATGTTTCATATGCGTTGGTGCAGAATATTAAATCTAAAAGTACTAATCTTATAGAAAAAAAATGTCCAATTGAAAAAATGAAATCTATAAAAAATAAAATAGAAATCAAAGGAGCTATTTCTGCTCATATTAAAGATGGGGAAGCTTTATCTAAATTTTTGTATTGGATAAAAAAGTCTAAAACTTCTCTTAATTCAGAACTAGTTGCCTCAAATAAAATAGATAAATTAAGATCCAAGCAAGATAATTTTATCTGTACTTCATTTGAAACAATTAGTGGATTTGCCTCTAATGGTGCAATAGTTCATTATAGAGTAACAGAAAAAAGTAATAAACAGTTTACTAATAACAATATTTATTTATGTGATAGTGGAGGCCAATATTTAGAAGGGACAACAGATGTTACCAGAACGGTAGCAATTGGAAAGCCAACTCAAAATATGAAAGACCATTTTAGTACAGTTTTGAAAGGCCATATAGCTCTAGCAAGCGCCATATTTCCATATGGCACTA
Organism: Alphaproteobacteria bacterium TMED109; assembly: GCA_002171375.1. Classification (GTDB taxonomy): domain Bacteria; phylum Pseudomonadota; class Alphaproteobacteria; order TMED109; family TMED109; genus TMED109. The sequence goes on along the minus strand of NHFK01000026.1, from coordinate 22,595 downwards.
CTGGTAATGATTTAGATTTACTAGCTAGGTTACCACTCTGGAAGAAAGACCTTAACTACGGACATGGCACCGGACATGGAGTAGGCTCATGTTTAAGTGTGCATGAAGGGCCACATAGAATATCTAAAGGTTCTTTCACTATTTTAGAGCCTGGAATGATAACTTCTAATGAACCAGGTTTTTATTTAACAAATAAATACGGAATTAGAATTGAAAATTTAATGTTAGTTAAAAAAATTAAAAATAAGAATAATAAAAATATGCTTACTTTTGAAACACTTACGCTAGCACCTATTGATATTAATTTAGTTAATTATGACTTATTAACTAAAGAAGAAATATTTTGGTTAAATAATTATCATAATAAAGTTTATGAAAAAATATCTAATAATTTAGATAGAGAGAATAGAAAATGGTTAAAAAAAGTATGTACTCCTTTCTTAAAATCATGAATTAAAATAAGATAAAAAATCTTTTTCACCTATAATATTAACATCAAGCTCTTTAGCTTTTGTAACTTTTGATCCTGGTTTTAATCCAGCTACTAGGAAATCTGTTTTACTAGAGATTTGCGAAGAAATTAAAGCTCCAATTTGTTCGGATTTATTTTTTATTTCTGTTCGAGATAAATTCTCAAACTTTCCAGTAAAAACTAGTCTTTTGCCAAAGAAGAAATGTGAAGTATCTTGTCTCAATTTAAATTCAGAAATATTTATGTGATTAAGTAAATTAGTAAATAATAATTTACTATTTTCAAAATAAGAAATAAAAGATTGAATTGCTTTCTCACCAATTCCATTGATCAATTTTAAATCATTAACTAAATATTCTTTATTACCCTCATTAATATTTAAAATTCTATTTATCAAATCTTTCGATGTATTAAAATTTTTTGATATAAGTTTAGCTGTACCTAAACCTAGATGACGAATTCCAAGAGAATATAAAACTTTTTCAATAGGTTGCTCTCTAGAATTATTTATTGAAAATATTAAGTTAGATAAAGATAATTTTCCCCATCCAGGAAGTTTAATTATTAATTCATGTTTTTTATGTTCGGTTGGAGATGCAAGACTAAATATATCNGCAGGCTCCCTGATTAAATTATTATTATATAATTCTATAATCTGTTTTTCTCCTAAACCATCAATATTAAATGCATTTCTTGAGACAAAATGAATTAATTGTCCTATGATTTGTTCACTACAATTTGTATGATTTAAGCAGCGTATTATCGTATCATCTTTCTCAAATTCTAAATAATTATTACAAGACGGGCACTGTTCAGGAAAAATTATTTTTTTATATTTTTGAGGCCTTAATTTAGGATTATAGCTAACTATTTGAGGAATAACATCACCAGCCCTCTTAACTGAAACTGTATCTCCAATAACTAAACCTAATCTCTGAATTTCATCTTTATTATGTAAACTTGCTCTTTGTATTCTAACTCCTCCAATAGTGACAGGTTTAAATTCAGCAACTGGAGTGATTGCTCCAGTTCTTCCTACCTGAAATTTAACATTATTTAGTAGAGTAACTCCTAATTCTGCAGGAAATTTATGAGACACCGCAAATCTAGGAGAGTGTTCAGTAGAACCAAGACGATCATAAAAATTAATATTATTTAATTTATATACTATCCCATCTATATCAAAGTCTAAACTAGACCTATTTTGATATAATTTATTATAAAATTCTATCATTTGTTCTAAATCAGAACACAATTCTACTGGATGGTTCAAATTGAAGCCTAATCCTGAAATAAATTTTCTAATTTCAACTAGTGAATTGCCGATGGGCTCAGATATGTGCCCCCAATTATATGCAAAAAAACCTAACTTTCTAGATGCAGTGATACTAGAATCTAATTGCCTAACTGAGCCAGCAGCAGCATTTCTAGGATTTGCAAATACAGGTAACGACTCTTTTAATCTTGAATCATTAAGCTTCTCAAATTCTGAATTAGCTATATATATTTCACCTCTAATTTCTAACTCATCAGGAAATTTACCTGATAAATAATGAGGAATTTCTTTTATTGTTTTAATGTTTGCAGTAATATTTTCTCCTTGCTTACCATCTCCCCGAGTAGCACCAATTATTAATTTACCATTTTTATATATCAAAGTTGCAGATAAACCATCTATTTTTGGTTCTGCAATGAATTCAAGCTTCGTATTATTATCTATTTGAAGAAATCTTCTAGTTTTATCAAGATAATCTTGTACATCATCTTTTGTAAAAGTATTTCCTAGAGAAAGCATTGGAACTGAGTGCCTAACTTTTTTAAAAGCTGAGGTTAATTCAGCACCTACTTTCTTAGTTGGACTATTTAAAAGAACTAAGTCTGGAAATTTTTTTTCTAATTCTATATTTTCAATTCTTAAATTATCATAATCAGCATCAGATATTTCAGGGTTATCTTCATTATAATATAAATTATTATGGTACTCTATAAGTCTAGCCAGTTTTTTTAGCTTACTAGTTACTTCATCTTCTTTCATTATTTAAACCCAAAATTAATCATATATTTTTATTTTCCTTAAATAAACTTTCAGCAGCTTTTCGAGCAGCATCAGTTATTCTCTCTCCAGATAGCATTCTTGCTATTTCTTCCAAGCGTTCATTATAATTTAAATTATTTATACTAGTGGAAGAATAACTATCTTTATTACTCTTATTAACTTTAAAATGATTACTTGAACGCGCAGCGACTTGAGGATGATGAGTAACAGCTAGAACTTGATTATGCTGCCCGAGTAATTCAAGTCTTTTTCCAATTGCATCTGCTACTGCCCCTCCTACTCCTGTATCAACCTCATCAAATATTAAAGTTTTTGAATTAATATTTTTATGTTCTGCAATTAAAGAAACTTTAATTGCAAGTATTATTCTTGATAATTCTCCACCAGAGGCAATTTTAGAAATAAAATCAAAGCCTGAATCCTTATTTGTCTCAATTTTAAAAATAACTTTATCTATTCCATTTGGTTTCCAATTATTTTCGTCTAGCTCATTTAATGAAGAGTTAAACTTAGCACTTTCTAGCTTTAGTATAGGAAACTCACTATTTACAAATTTTGATAATTTTATCGATGCTTCATGTCTTAACTTAGACAATTTTAAAGCATTTAATTTATATTCATTTCTTAATATTTTAATTTCATCTTCAATTATTTTTAAATCTTGATTTGAATTTTCTATACTATTTAGTTTATTTTCAAACTTATCTTTAAGAGAAACAATCTCATTTTCTTCTATATTATGCTTACGAGCAATTCTTTTAATCAAAGAAATTCTATTTTCTATTGCATCCAAACTTAAATTATTTTCATCAATACTATCTAAACACTCACCTAAAATAGCTTCTGTTTCTTTAAGTTCTATAATAGTTTTTTCTAAAGCATCATCTAATCTATTAAATAATTTTTTATTAAGTGATAAAATTGCTAAAATTTGTTTTCTTGAAAGGCTCANACTTTCATAAANACCNTTCGATTCAGCATCTCCNTTTAATAAAAAGTTAATCTGGGTTAAGCTTTCCTTTATTTTTTCTATAGACATTAAATAATTTTTACTTTCTATTAATTTATTAACTTCATTATCTTTTAGATCTAATTGAATAATTTCTTCTAAATCTTCTGNTAAATGATTTTTATTACTCTCAAAAAGCTTAATTTTTTCTTTATATTCATTATACATATCTACTTTATCTTTATATAAATTATAAACTAATGCTAAATCTTGAGTGTACTTTGATAAATTACCCCAATTATCTAAAATATTTATATGGTTTGAATTTTCTAATAAACCTGACTGATCATTTTGGCCATTAACTTCTATTAAATAACTAGTAATTTCTTTCATAAAATTTAGAGATATTGGCTNATCATTTAAAAATGATTGGCTTCTGCCATTAGATAATATTCTTCTTCTTAGAAGAATTTCATTTTCAAAAAATATACCATTATCGTGTATTAAACCTATTACTTCATGGTCCTTACGCACTGTAAATAAAGCAGATACAGTTGCTTCATCCTTACCTTTTTTAATTAGCCGTTTTTCCGCTCTGTTACCGAGTATTAAGTTTATAGCGTCCACTATAATAGATTTTCCTGCACCCGTTTCTCCCGTGAGAACAGTAAAACCTTCTTCGAAATTTAGTTCTAATTTTTCTATCAAAACTATGTTTTTTATAGATATATAATTTAACATTAAAAAATACCTATTAATATTTAATTTCAAATATATCTTTAAATTCATTTAAAATATCGATAAATGAACCTTCATTTTTATTAATTTCGGTTTTCTCTGACAATAATATATTTTTTTTATCTTCAAATAATGAGTATACATATTTATACCATTTATTTTGAGGGTAATTATGGCCTAGAACTGAAGCATATACTTTAGCTTCATCGTATAACCCCAGCCTAAAATATGTTTCAGTTAAACGTGCTAATGCTTCAGGTACATGACTAGTTTTTGAGTAACTATCAACTACTGTTTTAAACCTATTTAAGGCCGCAATATAATTATCTAAATTCTGATATGTACGCCCTACATCCATTTCTTTAGCTGCTAAATGATCATTTACTAAATCTAGTTTTAATTTTGCATCTCTAGCATATTCTGAATTAGGAAACCTTCTAATTAAATTATTAAATGCTTCTTTAGCTCTATTTGTTAGAGATTGATCTCTTCTATAATCATTTATTTGTTCATAATAATTTAATGAAATTAGATAAAAAGCATANTCTATATCACTTGCTCCTGGATGAAGTTNTATATATCTTTTTGCTCCAGATATAGAATCTTCATGTAGATATAATTTATAGTTTGCATATGAAGTCATTAATTGAGCCCTTGTAGCCCAAATAGAATATGGATGAAGCCTCTCTACTTCTGTAAATTCTTCGTATGCTTTCATATATTTATTATCATCCATATATTGCATAGCTGAATTATAAATTTCATCNACATTTCTTTCTATATTTTCNACCTTATTGNTTTTAGAAGAATTAGAAGAACAGGAAANAATAATAAATAATAAACTAAAAATTAAATATTTTATTATAGAAAAAAAATTATACATATAATTATCCAAGTTATTATTATTTAAAATTATAACATAAGAGATTCATAAAATTTAATAAAAATTAAATATCCTAAATTTCATACTTGTTATAATTATAATATCATGCAAATGTCCAAATTATTATATTTAAATTAGGATTAAAATGAAAAGTAATGATGAAATATATATGAAATTTGCTCACGAATTAGCAGATTCTATAGAAGATGAAATAAAAAGTTCTTTTCGTAAAACAAGTAATTGGGAGATTAAGCCCACTAAAAATAATAGGCGCCCACAAATTGTTACACACGCTGATTCTAAATCAGAAAAAATAATGAGAAAATTAATAAATAAAACTTTTCCTAATCATGGTATAATAGGAGAAGAATTAGGTTCTGAAAATGAAAATGCAGAATATGTCTGGATTCTAGATCCGATAGATGGAACTAAAGCTTTTGTATCTGGATTACCTGTTTTTGGAACAATGATAGGTTTAATTAAAGATAAAAATCCTGTATTAGGTTTAATAGACCAACCTATTACAAAAGATAGAATTTGGGGAAGTTCAAAAGGTAGTTTTTTAAATAACAAATTAGTAAGAACTAAACAATTTATATCTATCAAGGAAACTATTTGTGCTATTACGGACCCTGCAATGTTTATTGAAAATGATAGAGATAAAACTATATATAATTTAGTCTCTGATAAAACATTATTTATTCGTCATGGGACCGACTGTTGGGGATATGGTATGTGTGCGGCGGGAACGATAGACTTAGTAATAGAAAAAGACCTAGAAATATGGGATATTGCAGCAGCAAGAGCAATTATTGAAGCAGCAGGAGGAATTGTTTCTTCTTGGTATAGAAAAGAAGCAGCATCCGATAGATCAGTAATAGCCGCAGCTAATATAGAAACATATAATTATTTTACGGATATTATTGAAAAGCTATAAATAATATTTTATTCACATTATATGAGGTGGAAATGAGATCTGATAGAGAAAAAATGGAGTACGATGTAGTTATAGTAGGTGCAGGTCCAGCTGGCCTATCTTCAGCAATAAAATTAAAGCAATTAGCTAAAATAAATAACAGAGAACTGTCAGTTTGTATAGTTGAAAAAGGACCAGAGGTAGGAGCGCATATATTATCTGGAGCAGTTTTTGAAACAAAAGCTTTAGAAGAACTTTTTCCTAATTGGAAAGATATGTCTCATCCAACAATGTCACCTGTTGTTCAAGAAAAGTTCATATTCCTGAGTGAGAGTAAAAGTATAAGATTGCCTAATTTTTTACTACCTAAATCAATGAAAAATCATAATAATTTTATCATAAGTCTCTCTAATATGTGNAGATGGTTAGCGGGTGAAGCGGAAAACTTAGGTGTTGAAATTTATCCAGGATTCGCAGCTAAAGAAATTTTATTTGATGAAAANGATTCTGTAATTGGGATTGCAACTGGTGATATGGGAGTTGATAAGGATTTTGTTAAATCTTCTTCATTTGAACCCGGTATAGAATTGATAGGAAAATATACATTATTTGCAGAAGGATGCAGAGGTCATCTAGGAAAACAATTAATAAAAAAATATAATCTTGACGAAGGAAAATCTCCGCAGTCATACGGTATAGGACTTAAAGAAATTTGGGAAATAGATAAAGAAAATCATAAGGAAGGCAGCATTATGCATTCTGCAGGATGGCCTCTTTCTAACGATATATATGGAGGATCGTTTCTGTATCATATGGATAAAAATCAAATTTCGATTGGTTTTGTTATGGGGCTTGATTATAAAAACCCTTATATAAGTCCTTATGAAGAATTCCAAAAATTTAAAACTCATCCAGAAATAAAAAAAATACTTAAAAATGGTAGAAGAATTGCATATGGAGCAAGAGCTCTCAATGAGGGAGGATATCAATCATTACCAAAATTATATTTTCCAGGCGGAGCACTAATAGGATGTGAAGCAGGTACATTAAATGTTCCTAAAATAAAAGGAACTCATACAGCTATGAAATCCGGAATAGTTGCAGCAGAGACAATTATAAAAAAATTAGATATAAACTCAAAAACTAACTTAGAATTAAAAGAATATGAGAATAATTTTTATAATTCATGGGCAGGAATAGAATTAAAAAATGCAAGAAACTTTAGGCCTGGATTTAAATATGGTTTAATACTTGGAACTATATTAGGTGCATTAGATCAAAAAGTATTTAACGGCAAAGCACCATGGACTTTAAAGCTAAATCATGCAGATCACAATGCTACTAAACCAGCAAGTCAATATGAAAAAATAATATATAAAAAAGCAGATGGAATTTTTGGCTTTGATAGATTAACTAACTTATCATTCTCTGGTACAAACCATTCTGAAAACCAACCATGCCATTTAGAACTCATAAATAAAGACATCCCTATAAAGCATAATTTAGCAATTTATAACTCTCCTGAACAACTTTATTGTCCTGCAGGTGTTTACGAAATAATCGAAGAGAATAATACCAAAAAATTACAAATTAATTCTCAAAATTGTCTACACTGTAAAACTTGTGATATTAAAGACCCTTCACAAAACATTAATTGGACCGCTCCCGAAGGAGGAGGGGGCCCTAATTATCCTAATATGTAGGGTATTATTAGTCTACATACTTCTTTTGCACAGTGCCATCAGGGAATTTAATTATTACCTCACCAACAAAATCACCATTTTTAAATATGCCTGACTGTCGTGTATTATCAATATATATTAATTCACCTGGTCCATCTCTAACGCCATTCTTAAATTCACCTTTATAGTAAGTTCCATCAGGAAAAGTAAATATTCCTTCTCCATTATAGTTACCATTTATAAAATTTCCTTTGTACGAGCTTCCATCCTTAAAAATAATAGCTCCGTTGCCATGCATTAGATTATTAANAAATTCTCCTGTATATTCATTTCCTTTCTCNTAAACAATTTTTCCAATACCTTCAATNTTATCATTTATAAAATCGCCAGANTAAACTACGCCNTCACTATATAAAATTTTACCTTTTCCTTCTTTTTTACCTTTTACAAACATTCCTTCATAAATAGATCCGTTTTTATACTCTAATTTGCCTTTTCCATGCATTACACCGTCAAAAAAGTCACCATTATAATTGTCTCCATTATAAAATTTTAAANTTCCTACTCCATCAAATTTACCATTTTTAAAGTCTCCATTATATTTTAATATTTGGTTATNTTGGTTTTTTGCAGAAACAAAGGTCCCCTTACCTTCCATTTTTCCTTCCAAAATTTCTCCTTTATATGTACTTCCATCTTCAAAATTTATAGAAGTTTCTTCAGCCAATATTGATTTAATAATGAAAATATTAAATATAGATATATATAAGAATAGGAATAAAGTTTTTATGATCATTTGTATCTTTAAGCTACTGCAAAATTAATTTCTTCTATCGTACTAATAGAATTTTCTTCTATTATTTGATAGTTACTATCATCACTAAATAGTTCCCATAAAAATTTATTATTTATATCGTGACCAGCACATTTTGCAACTATACTTCCTAATATTTGAAATCCTGACAAGTAAATATCTCCACAGAAATCTAAAATTTTATGTCTTACAAATTCATCTTCAAAGCGAAGACCATCAGCATTTAATATTTTTCCAGCATCAACAACAATAGCATTGTTTATTGATCCTCCTAATGCTAAGCCATTTTTATGCATATTTTTTACTTCACTGAGCATACCAAAGGTTCTGGCAGACCCAATCTCTTTATCAAAATTATCACCCATTAAAGTAACTTTCTTATTTTGAATACCAATAGCAGGATCATCAAAATCAATATGATAATCGATGCTAAAATTATCTGAAGGAATTGCTATAATAGAGCTATTATTTTGAAAAAAAGAAACTTCTTTTAAAATCTTTATTACTTTTTTCTTTGTGAATTGTTCTTTTATACCTACGGTGTTAATTAAATCAATAAATACCCTAGAACTTCCATCCATTATAGGAATTTCATTTCCCGATAGCAATACCTGAGCATTATCTATCTTTAATCCCATAAATGCAGCCATTAAGTGTTCTATAGTTTGAACTTTATGGCCAGCTTTATTTGATATAGTAGTACCTAATTTTGTATCACATACATTTTCATATATAGCTTTAATTTCCTGGTTTTCTGACAAATCTTGCCTAAAAAAAGAAATCCCTGTATTTACTTCTGCTGGCATTATTTTAATTGAGGTCTTTTTACCAGAGTGAAGGCCAATACCCTCACAAAACACCTCAGATTTTAAGGTTTTCTGGAAACCTATATTAGTAATATTTAATGTATCAGGCATAATATTTTTCTCAATTTAATGATTGTTTATATCAACTATTAATATTGAAGAGAAATCAAATATTGTAACATTTGTAACAAAGATTAATTAAATCAAAAATTTTCTATAAACCAATTTTTAAACTTTTGCACATATGCATAAATGCTATCAGAATTATTATTTTTCTTAGTCAATTTCATATTAATATCATTATTTTTCGTTATAGAATACTTAACCATACTACTTATTGCAGAGAATGATGGGCTTTTCATATTTTCAGGTAAAGCATTAATTTGAATGGATTTAGCGAGTCTAGCTTTTTTCCCAAAAACCTTGCTAGTGAAATCCAATAAACCTTCCATTTGAGATGCTCCACCAGTTATTACAAATCTATTTGCAATTATATTGTTATATTTACTATCTATAATAATATCATTTATCGTATTAACTATTTCAAATATTCTTGGTTTTATAACTGAAATTAAATCTTTTCTAGTAATTTCAATAGATTCATTATCTTCTCCTAAAGTATCAACTTCAATAGTTGAAAGAGAATTTTCTAACTCTTCAATTAATTGCCCATTTATTATTTTGATTCTTTCAGCATTAGCAAATGATAAAGAAAATATTCTAGATACATCATTAGTAACCATATTTCCACCTAATGGAATAGATTTAGTATATAAAATAGATCCATTATAAAAAATTGATACAGTAGTTAATGTAGAACCCATATCTATTAATGCTACTCCTAATTCTTTCTCTTCTTCTGAAAGTAAAGATATACCACTTGCATAAGGTGTATAAACAATTTCATCTATTTCCAAGTCACAATGTTTAACAACATTTTCTANGTTTTTTAAAGTGTTAGAATCAGAACTAATTATGCTTATCTCGACACCTAANTTATCTCCAATCATACCAATAGGATTTTTAACTCCNTTGTTTCCATCTATAGAATATTGAAATGGTATTACATGTAAAATAGACCTATTACCCATATNATGTTTTTCAGATAAAAAATTATATGCCCTGTTTAAGTCTCTTTGGCCAATAACAGCGCCTTTAAGATCAATTTCAATATTTAAATTTTCTATATTAATGTTATCAGAAGAAAATCCTACAATAATATTTTTTATTCTTACTGATGCCATTTTTTCAGCGCTTGCTACGCAGTTTCTGATAGAATTCTCTAAAGCAATCATATCTGTTATAACACCTGATACTAAACCTTTAGATTCTTGAAAGCCAGCACCTATTATAGAAAGAGTCTCATTTTTATCAATCTTTGCAATTAAACAACATATTTTGCTAGATCCAATATCTAAAGCAGCTATAATGGGGCTTTTAGAAAAAGAAGAGTAGTTTATTAAATTAGATTTAACCATAATTAATTTCAGTCAATATTTTTATACTTTATACTAATTCTATTTTTAATTCTCAAATCTATAAAAATTAAATTATCATATTTTATATTATTATCTAACTCATATAAAGCATCTAATGAATTTATTGGATCTAGATGCGGTAGCTTAATAAAGTATCCTTTTTGTAAATAAATATTCCATCTCCTCGAGTCTATTCTTTCTACATCTATAACTTCTAAATTAAATGACTTGAGCTTATTCATGATCAAGGAGAGTTCATTAATTTTTAAAAGTGCACCTTCACCGCGTAACTTAAATAAACTAGAAAATTCATTAAATCCAATCTCCTTAAACTTTATTCCATTATTATTAATTAAAAAATACTTTTCATTTTTATCAATGTATTTCCCAAACGGGATATATTCAAAAATTTCAATTTCTAATATTCCTAAAGGAAGGATATAAATTATACTATCTTTTACCCATGACAGCTCATTTAAGCTATTTCTTATTTCATTTAAATTTATATTAAGAAGAGAATCTCCGATTTTGATATTTAAAGCCTTAGTAATATTACTTTTATTCTCATTAATTCTTCCTGAAACATATACTTCCTTAAGAACATTACCTGTATAGTCTGAAAAAATTAATATTGTATTGTCCAGTTTGGTAATTAAGTAGTTTTTTTTATATATTAGTATAGATAAACTTATAAAAAATAAGAATAAAAATAGTCTTNTTAAAAACCTTATCAAATTAATGCATCTTTAATAATCATAGATATTAAATCATCAAAATTAATTCCATTATTCTGAGCAATTTTCGGCACTAGTGAGTGTTTTGTTAAGCCAGGTAATGTATTAATTTCTAATAGTACCGGCTGAATAGAAGGTTCATCAGGAACAATAAAATCTGCCCTAGTAACACCTTTACANCCAAGAATTTTGTGAGCAGATAAAGAAAAAGATTCTAATAATTCTTTTTGATAAGCTCCTATATTTTTGGGAATAACATATTTTGTTCTACTACTTTTGTATTTAGATTTATAATCATAAAATATTTCATCATGCTGAATTTCAATCATGCCCAAAATATGGTTTTCTATAATAGCTACAGCAATTTCTTTACCTGCAACATAAGTTTCTACAAGAATATTTTTATCACTTAACTCTAATCTATCTAAATTCGAGTCTTTCTTAATAATATTTACACCTAAACTAGAACCTCCATCTATAGGTTTTATTACGTATGGCCTTTCCATTGGTTCATTTTTTTTAATATCATTTATATTGCTTACTAAACTATTAGCTGTATTTATATTCATTGAATTAAACACCTTTTTAGCTAACACTTTATTCATGGCTATCGCTGAGGCTAGAACGGCTGAACCAGTATATGGAATACTTTTAAGCTCGCATACACTTTGTATTATTCCATTTTCTCCAATTCCTCCGTGTAAAGAATTAAATATTAAATCAATATTATTTTCAGAATAATGGCAAAAATCTTCCTTAGAAATATCTATTTTAGTCACTTTATGTCCAAGTCTTTTCAAAGAGCTTTCAACCTCTTTTGCGGACATTATAGAAACATCTCTTTCAGTATAACCACCAAATAATAAAACTATATTCAATTATAATTCCTCTTTATTTGTAAAGCCTATTTTTCTTATTTCCCATTCTAATTTTATGCCTGATTGATCATATACTTTTTGTCTAACTATATTTCCCAATGATTCAATATCATCAGCAGTAGCATTATTATAATTAATAATAAAGTTAGTATGCATATCTGATATCTTTGCTCCACCTATAGATAATCCTCTACAACCAGCATCTTCAATAAGTTTCCATGCCTTATATCCTTCCGGGTTTTTAAAAGTAGAACCACCAGTTAATTGGTTAACTGGTTGTGAACCAACTCTTTCAGTCTTTATGTATGCTTTATATTTATGATCCCAATTTTTCTTAAAATATTTAAATTTTGCAGAAATAATTATAGATTCACTATTAATTGAAGTTTTTCTATATGACATTTTTAAATTTTTAGCAGGAATATTATCTAATCCCTTAATTCTATCAATAATTTTGACATCATAAAGTATATCAGACATTTCTCTTCCGTAACAGCCTGCATTCATTATTATACTACCTCCAATTGTTCCAGGGATACCAGAAAGAAATTCATAACCTGAAAAATTATTTTTATGAGCATATTTTGCAAATTTCATATTTAATAAAGATGCTCCAACTTCTATAAAATCATTACTAACATTTATATTACTAAATTTTTCATTCAATTTTATTCCTATACCTTTTACCCCTCCATCTCTTATTAAAGTATTAGATAATGCTCCTATTACAAAAATAGGTATTTTATGATCCAAATTTTTAATAAAATTTAATAAATCTAATTCATCTTCAGGTATAAATAATAACTCAAAAGGACCTCCAACTTTAAACCAGGAGGATGCAGACATATTGGCATCAGAAAGTAATTTTCCTCTAACATTAGGAACTAATTTTTTAAATAGTGACATAAATCAAAATCNTTTCTACTTAACAAGTAATTAATTTTTTTTTAACAAATTTCTCCATATTTCTTGCTCTTTTAGATAGTGAACCAGCACCTAAAAAAATTATAAAATCATTATTATCTGCTGCTTCAAATAATTCTAATTCCATATTACTCTCATTCTTAAAACACTTCACATTTTTATGCCCAATATTTCTGATAGATTTTGTAAGAATNTTTTCATTTATCTCATCAATTTTTTTTTCTCCTGCGCTATAAATTTTTGTTACATATAATATATCTGCATCANAGAAAGAATTAATAAATTCATCATATAAATCAATTATTCTTGAATATCTATGTGGCTCAAATATAACTATTAATTTATCCTTACACAAAGATCTTGCTGCTTTTAAAGTGTTTTTTATTTCGGTAGGATGATGTGCATAATCATCAATTATTTTAATACCTTTAAAAGAACCAACAAAACTAAATCTTCTTTCAACACCACTAAAATTTAATAGTACATTTCTTATAATAGTCTCGGAAATCCCTAATTCTAAAGCAACAGCTATTGAACCTAAAGCATTTCTTATATTATGTTCTCCAGGTATTGGAATTGCTAAACCCTTAATGAATTTATTTTTATATAGATCCTTCTTATTAACAGTAATATCAAAATAAGTTAATCCACTAATTACTTTAACATTATTAACCACTAAGTGAGCATTTTTATTAAAGCCAAAAGTAATAAAATTTCTATATTTAATATCTTTACATAAATTTTCAGAATCAGGAGAATCTATACAAATAAATGCTGTTCCATAAAAAGGTATATTTTCCACAAAATTTCTAAAAGCTCTATTTAAATTATCAAACGTTTTATAATAATCTATATGTTCCCGATCAATATTAGTGATTAATACGTAAGTAGAAGGAAGTTTAATAAAAGTACCATCACTTTCATCCGCTTCTACAACCATCCAATCACTTTTTCCTAACCTGGCATTAGTTCCATATGCTTCTATTATACCTCCATTAACAACTGTAGGATCTAGTTTGGCTCCTTCTAATAAAGAACTAATAAAAGAAGTTGTTGTTGTTTTTCCATGAGATCCACCAACGGAAATAGATTTTTTAAATCTCATTAATTCAGCAAGCATATCAGCTCTACGAACTATGGGAATTTTATTTAGATAGCCTGCTACTAATTCTACATTATCTTCCTTTATAGCAGAAGAAATAACTATAATACTTATATTTTTTATATTCTTAGCACTTTGACCAATAAATACTTTAATGCCCATTTTCATTAGACGTTCAACATTGGTACTTTTTGAAATATCACTTCCACTTATTTTATAACCTAAATTAAATAATATTTCTGCAATACCACTCATTCCAATTCCACCTATACCTATAAAGTGAATTATACCTATATCTTTAGAAAAATTATTCATACTAATTCTTTGCATTTAAAATTTCTTTTCCTAGATTAACTAATTTTTTTTCAGCACCTAAAATTGAATTATTTTTAGCTGATTTTGACATCATACATAATCTTTCTGAATTAAAAATAATACTTTTTAATTTAAATATTAATTTATTTTGATCATTAATCTCATTATTTCTTATTACAAGACCTGCTCCTAATTTTTCAATCATTAACGCATTTTTCATTTGATGATTATCTGAAGAACTAGGCAATGGAATCATTATTGAAGGTCTTCCAGCAACTAGATTTTCTGCTATTGTTCCAGCTCCACTTCTACATATTATTAAATGGCACCAATTTAAACTTTCTGGCATATTTTTTATATAAGTCTCCAGCTTATAATTAATTAAAGAATGATCGTATAATTTCTTTAAATATGAATAATTTTCTTCTCTTACTTGTTGTAATATAGATATTTTATTCCTGAATTCCTTTGGAAAAAAACATAAAGCTGTAGCAATCTTAGTTGCCATTACTTCTGCACCTAAGCTGCCACCAGTAATTAAAATATTAATTAATTTATTATTCTTAATTTCATACTTATTTTTATATATATTTTCAATTTCTTTCCTAACTGGCATTCCTATATACTTATAATTGTATAAATTATTAGAATTATTATCTAAAATTGGAAAAAATGTAGTTAGTATATTAGCATATTTATATAATAATTTATTTGCTTTTCCTAAAACTATATTACCTTCATGTAAAATAATAGGAATTTTAAAAACTTTAGACATAATAATGGGAGACAATGTTATAGCACCACCAAAACCATAACTTATTATAGGTTTATATTTAATAATATAATTAAGCGATTGAATAAATGCATAAACTAATAAACATATAGACTTGATGTTTTTTACAATACTTCTTTTATAAAAACCTCTACCCTTCAAACATAAAATATTGATATCTCTATTACTTATATTTTTTTTAACAAAATCATACATTCTTGAGTCTGTTATAAATATTATATTATAATCATATTTAATAAATTCTTTACTAAGTTGAATGGCAGGAAGAACATGTCCTGCGGTTCCACCTCCTATTATAAATATATTTTTATTATTTTTCATATTTCTTGCCGGTGTAGTTTTTTTTTGTTAAAGCTAAAACTATTCCCATACTTATAGAGATAGAAAGTAAAGAAGAGCCTCCATAACTTATAAAAGGAAAAGTTATTCCAGTAGTAGGTACTGTTCCTAAAGTAACAGATACATTTAATAAAACTTGTATTCCAAATAATATTAATAAGCCTCCAACTGTAAGAAGTGAAAATAAATCATTTTTATCATAAACTCTTATCAATCCTCTTATTACTATAGAACAAGTTAATAATAATATTATGATACAAAATATTGCTCCAAATTCCTCAGCTATTACTGGAAAAATAAAATCAGTATGCGCATCAGATATTTTATTTTTTATAATACCATCACCAGGGCCATTACCTAATAAGCCACCTGATTCATATGCTGTAAATGAATTTTTTATTTGTTCCATTCCTTCACATGGCGAATTTAAAAAACAATCTATTCTTCTTTTCACATGTGCCAAAGTATAATAGCCAAATAATATTCCACAGCCTAATAAACTAAATAATAACAAAAACCATCTCAATGATATACCTGCTAAGAAAAGTTGACCTGACCAAATCAGTATTATAATTATAGACATGCCTAGGTCTGGCTGTTTAAATAAGAAAAACAGTATAATAATCAAAAGCAATAAAGAAATATGCAATCTAGTAATTAATGGAGGTAGAAATTTATTTTCNTTATATTGTTGTGAGATTAAATATGCAGTAATTATTACGAAAAATGGTTTTATGAATTCTGAAGGCTGCATAGACATATTACCAATAATTAACCATCTACTTGCACCCTTAATATCCGGACCTACTATCATTACTAGAAATAATAGTAATATNGATATAATAAACCCTATTATACTTATTCTAATAATACCTTTTTTAGATAAAAATGAAGAAATGCTCATCGCCAATACAGAAAAAATTAAATAATAAATNTGGTGTATAAAAAAATGTAATTCAGGTAGATTATTTCTTACTGCAACTGCAGAACCAGCTGCTAAAATCATAATAGAGCCTATAGAAGCTAGAATTAGTATTTGAATTAAATTCCAGTGATCTATACTCCACCACCATCTTGATAAAATACTTTTGTCATTTCTAGCAATAAAAATCATATTATACCTTTATTTTAAATNTTCATTTACTTCCTCTATAAATTTTTTTCCTCTCTCTTCATAATTTTCAAATTGATCAAATGAGGAACAAGCNGGAGAAAATAAAATTGCTGTATATAAATTAAGAGTTTTAGAATATTCTATAGCATCAGATAGAGCATCTTTAATATTATTTGAATTTTTAGATAAAAAATAATTTTTAAANTAATTTACAAATTCATCTGCAGACTCTCCTATAAAATAACCTGCTTTGATAGACTTAATATTACTCTTTAAATATTCTAGTTCATCTCCTTTTCTTCTACCTCCGGCAATCCAAATAATATTATCAAAACAGTTTAATGCAACTTTGCATGCAACCATATTAGTTGACTTAGAATCATTAATAAATGCTATTTTAGAATTTTTATAAATTAGCTCTAACCTATGAGGTAAACCTCTAAAAGTAGGTAGATGTTTTTTAATATTTTTATGCGAAACACCTAAATATATTACTACTGCAATTGAAATTAAAATATTTTCAATATTATGCAGACCAATTAATGACGTTAAATCTTTAATATNACCAATAAAGATATTTTTATTATTTAAATTGTCATACACTTTTTCTTTATCAATATAAATTGTATTATTAAATTTCTTATTTATAGAAATTTTTATAATGTTAGGTTTATTTTTACGATTATTAATTTTTTTATACACCTTAAAACATTCGTCATTATTAATATTAATAATTGCTAGATCATTGCTATTCTGATTTAAAAATAAATTTTCTTTTGAANGGATATATTTTTTATAACTGCCATGCCAATCAAGATGATCTGGACTGATATTTGTTAATACTGATATATTAGGTTTTATAGTTTTTACTAAATCAAGTTGAAAAGAAGAAGCCTCTATTACATAATTATTAGCTATTTTATCAGATATTAAATTTAGAACCGGTATACCTATATTACCTCCAATATACGAAGGCTTATTAGATGAAACCAACAAGTGGTNGATTAAAGATGTAACNGTAGACTTTCCATTTGATCCTGTAATGACAATAACTTTATTTTTATTATTTGATTGCTCTTGCCAAAAAANATCTAGATCTCCAGTAATTTGAACTTTATTATTTTTTGCTAATTTTATCACAGGATGACTTGGCATTATACCTGGACTGATAAATAATAAATCTAACATTTTAAAATTATTTATAAGTTTTAAATCTAAAATTTTTACATGTTTATCTAAAATACTCTTTCTTACTATTTCTTTATCATCCCAAGCTATAATTTTTTTTGAAAAATTCTTAAAAAATTTTATTGCTGATTTACCTGATAAACCAAGACCTAATATACCAATAATTTTATTTTTATAATTGAACATATTATCTTAATTTTAAGGTTGCTAAACCAATTAAAGCAAGAATTACTGCTATAATCCAAAACCTAATCACGACAGTTGATTCTGACCATCCCTTTTTTTCAAAATGATGATGTAATGGCGCCATTTTGAAAATTCTTTTACCAGTTATCTTATATGATAATACTTGTACTATTACTGAGACAGCTTCTAATACAAATAACCCGCCTACAATAGCTAAAACTATTTCATGTTTAATAATAACACTAATTATTCCCAAGGCTGCGCCTGCAGATAAAGAGCCTGTATCTCCCATAAAAACACTTGCTGGAGGGGCATTAAACCATAAAAAACCAATTCCTGCTCCCACTAAACTGGAACATAAAACTATCAATTCACCACTACCTTCTATGTAAAAAAGATTTAAATAATCAGAAAAAATAATATTTCCGGATAAATAAGCTATTACTCCAAATACTCCTGCTGCAATAATAATAGGTACAATAGCTAATCCATCTAAGCCATCGGTTAAATTTACTGCATTAGATGATCCAACGACTACTAAAACTGAAAAAAAACACCATAAAGTAAAACCTATGTACAAAGTCGTATCTTTTAAGAAGGGAAAAGCTAACATACCTTGCAATGATTTATCTGTAATCAAATATATCCATAGAGCAGCCACAAAAGTAAAAAATATTTGAAATATTAGCTTTAGTCTTCCAGATAAACCTTTATGGTTATTTTTAAGTATTTTTAAATAGTCATCTATNAATCCTATTANACCAAAACCTAAGGTAATATATAAAACAATCCAAACATAAATATTAGATAAATCTGCCCATAATAATGTTGAAATTATTAGTGACCCTAAAATTATCACTCCTCCCATTGTTGGAGTTCCTCTTTTTATTTCTAAATGCCATTCTGGACCGTCTACTCTAATAGGTTGTCCATCTTTTTGATTAGATTTTAACCAACCAATAATATTTGGAGCAAAAACAAATACAATTAAAAGTGAAGTAATTAGCGCAAGGCCACTTCTAAAAGATAAATATCTAATTATGTTTAAAAAATTATAATCTTCTATAAATGAAGTTAGAATAAAATATAACAAATTATTTACCTTTAAAATTATCTAGCAAGTATTTTACAATTATTTCCATCTTCATATTTCTAGAACCTTTTACTAAAATAAAATCTTTAGGCTTAATTAAATTGGAAATCTCTTCTTTGGATAAGCTATCAACATTTTCTGACCAAAAGCATTCTATTCTTCTATTACATAATTTATATAAGTTTTTTGTTTTATTGCCTACGAAAATAATCATAGCAATATTAAAACTAATTAAATAACCATATAATTTCTGATGCAAATCCTCTGAGAAAGCTCCAAGCTCTCTCATTTCTCCAAAAAATAATACTTTTCTATTATTTTTAGCTTTTTCACATAATGTTTTAAGTGAAGCGACCATTGAACTAAGGTTTGCATTATAAGTATCATCTATTAAAACTGTATCTTGGCCTTTTATCATTAAGTTGTATCTTTTACCTCTTCCTGCAGGAAGAGAAACCTTAGTTAAGTTTTTTAAACCTTTTTCTATATTACATTTAGAAATTAATAAAACTCCTAATACCGCTAAAGAATTTATTGCTTGGTGTTCACCATCTAAGTTAATTTTATATTTATAAGTTTTTCCATAAGCTTCAGCTATTAAAGTTTGACCATAATTCTCTACCAACCTTTTTATTAGACGAATATCTGCATTTTTATTAAATCCATACTTTATAATATTATAATTTTTAGATTTACTTATATTCTTCTCTAATTCTTTATAATAGATATGATCATTATTTAATAAAATATACCCATTAGATCTAAGCCCATTAAATATTTCAGATTTTGCCTTTATAATATCTTTAATAGAGTTAAAATTTCCAATATGTGCCTCAGATATATTCGTTATTATTGCTATGTCTGGCTTCACTAGTTTACTCAAAATACTTATTTCATTTAAATTATTCATTCCTAACTCAAAAATGCCATAATTAGTATTTCTTGGCATATTTGCTAATGAATAAGGAACTCCAACATGATTATTATAACTGTCCGGATTAATATAAGTAGATTCTATTGTAGATAAGGCGTGACCTAACATTTCTTTTGTAGATGTTTTTCCAGAACTGCCTGTAATGGCAATAATATTTTTAGAATTATTTATACGTTTTCGAGATGCTTTACTTAGTAATATTAAGCTTTTATATACATCATCAACTTTAATTATATTTAAATTATCTTTTGTAATATTTAAAGATTCTTTTATTATTAATGAGTTAGCACCCATATTGATTGCATCTTTAATAAAATTATGGCCATCAAATTCTGTTCCTGGCATTGCCAAAAAGATATTTCCAGGTTTCACCTTTCTACTATCAATTTCAACCCCAGTACATGTCCAATCTTTATCTATATTTTTGTTAAAAATTTTAGAAATTTCATTAGAATTCCATAATATATTAGTTTTTTTTAAAACCAAAAAATTAATCCTTTATTTTAAATTTTTTAATTATTTTTGCATCATTAAAAATTAGGAAATTACCCTTAATTTCTTGAGTATTTTCGTGCCCTTTTCCAGCTACAAGTAAAACGTCTCCTTTTGAGAGATTAAGTATAGATTTTTTTATTGCCTTTTTTCTATCAGGTATTTCAGTAGCATTTGGACAGTGTTGCATAATTTGTTGCCTTATCTTTTTAGGACTTTCAAATCTAGGGTTATCATCAGTTATAATAATTATATCAGCAAATTTATGAGATATTTTTCCCATCAATGCTCTTTTGCCTTTATCTCTGTCTCCTCCACACCCATAAACTAAATATAATTTTTTAGTAACATAAGGTCTTAGTGATATTAAAACATTCTTTAATGCATCAGGAGTATGAGCATAATCGATATATATATCAGCTCCTTTTATACTCCTAATATATTCTAATCTACCTGGAGGAGGCTTTATATTGCCTATATATTTCTCTATTATTTGTCTCTTAAAACCCATTTCTAACATTATACAAATAGCAGTGACTAAATTATTAATCTGAAAACTTCCTACAATATCTGAATAAATTGTACTTTTATTATTTTTATAATTTAATTCAATTTCTTTAACTCTATTTCTTAAATTAATAATTTTATATTTAAATTTAGCTTTAGATGATTGACCAATAGTAATTATCTCTTGTTTATTTAAAATAGCTTTTTCAATAAAATCATTACTATACAATATATTATCATTTATAATTGCTATTCCATTTTTAGCAAAATCTGAAAAAAGTCTTAGTTTTGCTTTTTTATAATTTGTAAAATTTCGATGATAATCTAAATGATCTCTAGAAAGAGAAGTAATTGCTACTATATTAAATTTTACTCCATCTATCCTATGCTGGTCTAAACCATGACTTGAAGCTTCAATTATTACATTTTTTACATCTTTAGAATATAAGCTATCTAAGTTAGAAACTAAAACCTCGGATTCTGGTGTAGTCAAATTACTATTTTTATTAATTTTTTTATAATTTGTCCCTAAAGTTCCTATAGAAGCTGTATTTTCTCCTATTAATTTAGAAATTTGTTGCACATACCATACTACTGATGTTTTTCCATTTGTTCCTGTAACTCCTACTATATTTTTAAATTTATATTTGGAAAATTTATTACAAATTATAGAATATAATTTTCTTGTATTTTTATGACTTATAATTTCAATATTAAAATTTTTTTTAACGTATTTAAATTTTTTATAATCTACAAGAACTGCAATAGCACCATTATTAATAGCTTCAGATATATAATCTAATCCATTAGATGATGAACCAGTAAAAGCTGCAAATATATAATCTTTTTTTATCTTTTTTGAATTACTTGATATACCTTTTATTAATACATTATTAATATTATTAGTTTTTATATTTTCAGCAGAAAGTAAACTATGTAATCTAATCATAATTTATAGCTCTTTTAAATTGTTACTTTTTACACCCAATATAGGAGCAATGTGAGTTATAATATTTTTTGATATAGGTACTGCATTAAAACCTGCCGTTCTCCCCCATACCCTAGTTTCTTTTAATGCCTTAGGCTCATCTAACAAAATAAAAACAGCATATTTAGGGTTACTAATTGGAAAAAATGAAATAAATGAAGATATAACTTTTTTATGGTTTTGCTTACCATTTATAAATTTATTTGAAGTACCA